>SKFV01000305.1 GCA_007117785.1 Pseudomonas sp. | reverse complement strand
CGGGCGTTCAGCCTGCTTGGGTACGAAGTAGTACATCATCCCCAGGAACCCAGCGGTCAGGAAGAAGCCTACCGCGTTGTGCCCGTACCACCACTGGATCATGGCGTCTGTGGCGCCAGCATACAGGGAGTAGGACTTGGTCAGGCTGACCGGAATCGCCAGGTTGTTGACGATGTGCAGCATAGCAACGGTAATGATGAAGGCGCCAAGGAACCAGTTCCCCACGTATATGTGCTTCATCTTGCGCTTCATGATGGTGCCGAAAAATACGATGCCATAGCTGACCCATACCACGGCAATCAGGATGCTGATTGGCCACTCCAGTTCGGCATATTCCTTACTGGTAGTGAAACCCAGTGGCAGGGTAATGGCTGCCAGTACGATCACTGTTTGCCAGCCCCAAAAGGTAAAGGCTGCCAGCTTGTCAGAAATCAACCTGGCCTGCGAAGTACGCTGAACAATGTAGTAAGAGGTTGCGAACAGGGCGCTACCGCCAAAGGCGAAAATGACCGCATTCGTGTGCAAGGGCCGAAGACGACCGAAACTGGTCCACGGCAGGTCGAAGTTGAGTTGCGGCCAGACAAGCTGGGCTGCGAGTAAGACACCGAGTGCCATACCAACAATGCCCCAGACCACCGTCATGATGGCAAACTGGCGCACTACCTTGTAGTTATAGGCGGTTGCTGTAGTAGCTGTGCTCATGCGAGATTCCATGGATAGCTATTGGGTTAAGGGGGTTCAAAGCGGAGCAAGTATGAGCAAAGGAAGTCTTGTTTGCAATGACACATGTCAATGAAATTCAAGGTTTCCAAGGCTCTGGTAAGCCATTCTTTGCCACGTTTTGTCAACCGGTAATACACGATTTCCGGCATGGCGCAGTCAAGGATTTGTCCCCTTGTGGTCTGCTCTGCTGGCGGATGGGGGCTATGAATAGGGTAGTTAGCCGCGCGGCGAAAGTGAAGGGCGGCATGGCCGTATACGCTGTGGCATGGTGTCGCAGTGCTGCTATTGTGCGCCCTTGTTACCCGATTAAGTCCCGTTTTCAGGAGTCTAGATGATACTGCAACATCCTGCCGGTGCCACTCGTCTGGCTACCCTGGTAATGGCCCATGGTGCAGGTGCGCCTATGGACAGCCCCTATATGGAGATGTTGACTGAACAGCTGTTAACGCAAGGTTTGAGCGTATTGCGTTTTGAGTTTCCCTATATGGTGACCCGGAGGGGCGAGGGTCGCAAGGGGCCGCCAAATCCCATGCCGCAGTTGGAAGATGCCTTTTTAAGGCAGCTTGAATCTGTGTCGGGCCCATTGCTGGTTGGCGGCAAGTCCATGGGTGGGCGGGTGGCCAGTCATATTCTGGAACAATCCTCCGCCATGGGGGCGATTGCCTTTGGCTATCCCTTCCATCCGCCTGGCAAGCCAGAGCGTTTGCGGGTCGCACACTTGCAGGACCCTGGTAAGCCCATGTTGATTGTGCAGGGGACCCGTGATCCTTTCGGGCGTCCGCATGAAGTGGTCGAATACGCCCTGGCTGACAGGGTTGAGCTGGCGTGGTTGGAGGATGGTGAGCATGACCTGCGTCCGACCAAGGCATCGGGTCGAACGCAGCCTGCATTGATTGCGGAGGCCGCTATGGTGGCGGGTGGCTTTGCCCGCCGTCTGGTAGCCGAATGATGCCGGTTTATTGCAGGCCCAGTACCTTGGGGTGCACCCCGGCAGCGAGAACGCCCCAGCGTTTACCCTTTATATATAGCGGTGTGAAGATAACGAAAAACACCGTATTGGTGCCCGGTAGAACAAAGGTACCCATGCTGATAAAGGTGCATTTGCGCAGATTCTCCAGTTCAGCATCGGTCTTGATCGAGAACAGCTTGTAGTTGCTCTGCATGGCATCGACGCGGAAATCGCCAGTGGGTGGTTTTGACGAGGCGGAGCGGCTGGTCGGCAGATAGCCACGGTTGTTCACCGGTGAGATATAGATAATGCCGTCCTTGCCATTCTGATCCCAGCTGTCCAGCAAGGGGCGAATCTTGCCGATTGCGGCATCCGCCCAACTGACGTCGTGCTTTTGCGGATTGGTGTTGGGGATAGGCGTAAAGTGGTCATCGAACAGGTTAACCCCCTGATCAACGAGGTCTTCCAGTTCCCGCTCGATGACCCGGGCGCGCTCAAGCAGCAGGGCATTGACGTGTTCCAGATGCCCGGTGCCCAGGCGGAAGCTGCACAGCGCTTGCAACACTTCGTTGGTGCCGTCACGCATGCGATCAGTCTGTGCAAAGGTGTCTTGCATGTGTTGGCCGATGGTAACGCTCAGGTCGCGAATCGAACTGCCATGCTGGTGGGTTTCCTGATTGGTCACGGTCAGTTGTTCCAGTGCACTGCTAACCATCAAGAGATCATCATTGGTTTGCTGGAAGTCACCGACCATGCCTTCAAACTGGTCTGCGGCAGTGCTGACTGCGAAACTGGCCTGTTCGGCCTGCTGCAGAATATTCTGGGTTTGCTGATCAGCCCCTGCCATTGCCTTGATCATTTGTTCGATCAACTGGTTGATTTTCTCGGCGGCACTGCCCACCTTGATTGACAGATTGCGGACTTCATCGGCAACCACGGCAAAACCACGGCCCTGCTCACCGGCGCGGGCCGCTTCAATGGCGGCGTTGAGGGCAAGCATATTGGTCTGGGCAGAGAAATCCTGCACAGTGGTAAGGATGTCACGGATCTGGTTTGAGGTGCTGTCGAGTGCCTGTATATTGTCCTTGAAACTGCTCATCACCTCGTTGATCTGCGCCATCTGCTGGCGCGCATCACCCAGTTGTTGGCTGGATGAACGTGCGATTTCCAGATTATGGCTGTTTGAGCTGGTAATGCTGGAGGCGCGGCCAGAAATGTCCTGTAGTGCATTGTTGGTTTGCTCGCTGGCCTGAAAGATCAGTTCCGACAGGCTGCGCTGCTCTTTGGCTTCACGGGCAGCCTGATCGGCCAGTAGCCGGCTGCTGGCGGAGGAGATTGCGATCGACAGGCTTTGCCGCTGGAAACTGGCAAACATGTCGCGCAGGCGCTGGCTCAATTGATTATAGGCCTGCTCGAGTTCGTCATCACTTGCCTGCTCATTGACGGAGAGGTCAAGTTGCTCTCCGTTGGCCTGCTGCAGTCGTTGCAATAATTGTCTGCTGTCGCCACCGCTGCCCTGAAGGTGCCAGCCGATACCCAGCACTATGACGCCCAGTACCAGGCCCAGCAGTTGCCAGATATGGCTGAGTTGCCATAGCACCAGGGCCAGAAGTAGCAATTGGCAGGCAAACAGGCTGATTATTGCAGGGCGTAATGGTGTACGGCGCGATGGTGAGGCCGACGCCAGGTCGACAGCGTGACTGGTTCGCATAGGGTCCCCCTGGGTGGCCCGGCTGGGCATTATTATTGTCACATGCCGAGAAAGAGTCGGCCGATATAAGGCTTTATCGACAGCTGTCCGACTATGTTGAGTAGTATCAACCTGGTATTAAATTTTCTCAACTGGTCAGAGAGGGTAGCCAGAGAGAGATTTGCGGAAACAGGATCAGCAGCACAGTGGCAAACAGCAGGATAACGATAAAGGGCGGGGTGCCTTTGATGACATCAAAATAGGGGCGCCGGAATACAGCCATAGCGGTAAAGATGTCGCAACCAAAGGGCGGTGTGGCCGAACCAATGGCCGCTTGCAAAGTAACAATAACGCCGACATGGACCGGGTCCAGCCCGGCGGCATCCACCGCTGGTTTGAAAAGTGGCGTCAGAATCAGGATGACCACAATGGGATCAACAAACATGCAGCCGATAAAAAAGGCCACCGCGATCAGGCCCAGAACCAGCACCTGGTTATCGCCGATGGTTTCGATCACCGGTCCCAGCAATGCCTGCGGAATGCCGGCAAAGGAAATGGTATAGGTAAAGGCATTGCCGGCGGCGACCAGAATAAAGACCACGCCGGTGATCAGGCCGGTGGAGAGGGCGACATCCCAGAGTTCAGTGACTTTTACCGAGCGCAGAATCACCACTTCCAGAACCAGGGCGTAGAGTACGGCGATGGCGGCTGCTTCAGTAGGGCTGAATATGCCCATATAAATGCCACCCACCACAACTAACGGAAAGCCGAGCGGCAAAAGCGCACGTTTCAACGCTTGCAGTCGCAACATCCAGCCGATCCGCTCTTCCGGCTCGATGCCCATGCGAATTGAGGCAATCCAGCAATAGACTGAGAACAGGCCGAGTATCAGCAGGCCTGGCAGAATGCCGGCAATAAACAAAGAGCCAATCGAGGCGCCGGATACCACGCCATAAATGATCATGCCGATACTTGGTGGTATCAGTAGCGCAATATCACTGGCGTTGATGATCAAGGCCAGACTGAACGAATCCTTGTAGCCTTTTTCCAGCAGCTTGGGACGCATCGGGCCCCCCATGGCAACCACGGTAGCCTGCGTCGAGCCAGATACGGCGCCGAACAGGGTACAGCTGGCTGCCGTGGTGATTGGCAGGCCACCACGCAAATGGCCGACAAAACTCTGCACCAGATCCAGCAGGCGGTTTGCAGTATGGCCACGTGTCATCAGGTCGGCGGCAAAAATAAACAAGGGCACAGCAGCCAGTGCCCAGGCTTGTACGCCGCTGATCATCTGCCCCATCAGCAAGCCAACATTGTCCATGCCGATGATAAAGAACAGGACCAGTAGGCTGGCGATCAGCAGCGGCACCATCATCGGGAAGCCGAGCAGCAGCAGTACCACCATGACAAGAATAATCCAGCTAAGCATGCGGGTTCAGCGCTCCTTGCATTCAGATGGCCGGATTGTGTTCATTGGGCACCTCATCATAGGCTTCCAACTCGGTAAAAGAGCGGTAAATCTCTTTCGAGGTGAGATTGCGCAGGGCAGTCAACCAGTACTGGATGCCGGCCAGCGCGAAGCCGATGGGCGCGATCAGGTAGGGAATCCATAGCGGTATCGACAATGCCGAGGAGGTGCGGCCACGACGTTGCAGGGTGCTGACGTAGTCCCAGGCATGCCAGGCGAAGTAGAACAGCAGGGCGCCGGTCAGCAGACAGATAGTGACCAGCAGGATTTTGCGCGGCAAGCCCTTGAGTTGATCATAAAAGGCAGACATGCAGATATGACGGGCACGCCGCACGGCATAACTGAGACCTGCAAAGGTCATGACGACCATGCTCATCTGAGTCAGTTCGACCTGGCCGGTGACGCCGCTACCGAACACCTGACGCCCAATCACGTGGGCAATCAGCAGGCCGGCGAGGAACAACACGCTGCTGCCGAGAATCAGTTTTTCAATCTGCTCGGTTATCCGGTCGAGCAAGACTGCCGCCCCGATCAACAGGCGTTTTGTCTGCAGTAAGGCTGCAGGCATGACCGCTCCTTATACTGTGGCTCCCTGATGCAACATACCCCATAGTGCAGGGCTTTGCACGGAATGGACAGGAGGGGATCATGTGTTAAGGTTAATTTGTTATTACGAACAATTGAAAAGGAGCGTTCCATGAAATGGCGTAATGGCTGTATCGGTCTGGCAGCGGCGATAATGTTGGCAGCCTGTGGTTCTGATGAACCGGAAGTTACCACCACCGCAGGGCCGGCAGAACCCATGGCAACAGTAGAGACTGTAACCTGGGGTTTTGCCATCGAAGAGATCGAAGGCAGTGTGCAATATGAATATGCGGCGCACTTTGCCGAGTTGGTCAACCAGAAAACCGATGGTGCGGTGGATGTACGCATCTACACCTACGGCCAGTTGGGTGGTCTGACCGATATCTACGATCAGGTGCAGTCGGGCGCAGTGGACTTTGCCTTCGGTTCCGGCTTTCTGGGTGGTACGGTCCCGGAGTCCCAGTTGTTCAGTCTGAATTTTGTCCTCACCGATGATGAGTGGACCAACGCTCAGGTGCTCAACGATCCTGATTTCCGTAAGCATCCGGACCTGCTGGACTCCTTCCGTGACCGTGACCTGCATCCGTTGGCGATTGTGCCCGAAGGCTGGCAGGTATGGAGTGCCAACAAGGAAATCCGTACCCCTGAGGATTTCTCCGGGGTCGCCATTCGTACCATGGATAACCGTCTGTTGCGCGAAACCTATCAGGCTTATGGCGCTGACCCGACCACCATGGAATACGGTGAGCTGTTCAGCGGGATGCAGCTGGGTCAGATCGACGCGAATATCCAACCGGTGTTTGCCCATCAGGAAATGGACTTCTATCAAGTGCAGGACTACCTGATTTTCGCCAATCAGGCACAGTTCATTGCTACTTTCATGGCCAACAAGTATTGGTATGACGCCTTGAATGAAGAGCATCAGGCGGTCATCGAAGAAGCGGTAGAGGCGCTGGTGCCCTATATTCACGCGGTGCAGACTGAGCTGAATACCGAGCGTCTGGATATCATCACCGAAAACAGCGATATCGAACTGGTCTATCTGACGGCTGAAGAGCGCGAAGCCTTCCGCGAGCTGAGCCTGCCAGTGCGCGACACTTTTGCCGAAATGGTCGGTGAGCGTGGTGAGCGCCTGATGCAGGTGCTGCTGGATATGGTTGATGAAGCCAGTGAAGCGGATGATGAAGACCATGCCGAAGCAGCAGATGAGTCAGAAGCAGAAGCAGCTTATTAATCTGTACTGAACCTGCAAAGCACGATCTCAACACACCGCAATCGCGGTGTGTTGTCGTTTCAACCAACTGAAAAGCGGCTGCGCTTGCGTTGCAGGATGCAGGCAGTAGGATAGCCTGCTGATCATTCAGTCCGAT
>SKFV01000198.1 GCA_007117785.1 Pseudomonas sp. | reverse complement strand
TCAAGGGCAACCGCAGCAGTTCGGGTGTTTGCTGCTGACGGGCAATGCGGATGCCGTGTTCCAGTGCCCGGCGATAGCTACCGGGCAGGCTGGCCCAACGCTGCTCTGCAGCATCCCAGTAGCCTTGCTGGCGACCATCCAGACTCTGGTAATAGAGCATGACCCGACCCAGACGGAGAAACTCGACCGTACGCGTGCCTTCCCCATCGTCCAGTGTCCCACGCCAGGCCTCCAGTGTACGGCCATAATCGCTCTCGATCTGGTAGGCCTCGATCACCCGGCGATACTTCTCCGCCACGCTGACATCGGCGCGATCCAGCAAGCTGTGTAGCTGGGTGATGCGGGTATTACGCTCTTCGGGCAAAAAAGGCACATCCAGGGCAACGAAGGTTTCCAGGCTCGTGACCATCTGCTGCAACAGCGGCAGCACCGCGCGCTGGGTCTGTTCAATACTCGCCAGTTGCTCTTCCAGACTTTCCAGCTCGCTGCGCTGCCCGTCGACCATGGCCGCCATGCGCGCGTTGTAGTCGCGCAACTGGCGGCTTTGCAGCAGGGCGTCGCGATAGCGCTGCAGCGCTTCTCGGCTGGCATCATCCAGTTGCTCGATACGTTGCTGGGCGGCTGCCGCATCACGCTGCATGGCCTCACTTTCTTCCTGGGCATTCTGCAGCCGTGTATCAGCCAGCAGCATGGCCGGCATCAGCAGCAGCCCGATCAGCCACCCTTTCATTGCATTCCCCCAATGCGCAGTGCGCGCCACGAAACTTAAAAGAGAAGCATTATCATCTGCAAGATGACGACAATGCAACCATTGATCTGCCTCAGGCTGCGGTGGTCTGTCGCACCCTGGTCGGTCAAATTATTGCTCCAGATCAATAAGCGCTGAGCTGGCAGACCTTAATATTGCTCCTGCCAACATTAAAAGGAGACATAACCATGTCGCGCTTCACCACTCAACTGGCCGCTGGCCTTCTGCTTGCCCCCGCCCTGCTGGCTGCTTCAGTGGCCCAGGCCCACCAGACTGGCGATGTTATCGTACGTGTCGGCGCGGTCGCCGTTGACCCGCAGGAAAGTAGCGGTAATGTCTTTGTCGGTGGTGCCAATACCGGCCTGAAAGTCGGCGTAGACAGCAACACCCAGCTGGGTATCACCGGCACCTTCATGCTGACTGACAACCTAGGTATTGGCGTCCTGGGCGCCACCCCCTTCAAGCACAATATCCAGCTCAAGGGCGTCGGCCGCTTTGCCAGCATCAAGCACCTGCCACCGACGGTTACTCTGCAATATTTCCCGATGGACTCATCCTCGGCATTTCAGCCCTATGTCGGCGCTGGTGTGAACTACACGCACTTTTTCAGCGAAGACCTTTCAAGCGACGCGAAGGCCATGGGCTTCTCCAGCCTGTCACTGGATAATTCCTGGGGCTATGCACTGGAAGCCGGCCTGGATTACAAGTTGACCGACCAGCTATATCTGAATGCCGCCGTCTGGTATGCAAACATCGAGACCACGGCGAAATTCCGCACCGGTGGTGTGTCGAGCAAAGTGAATGTCGACATTGATCCCATGGTCTATATGGTCAGCCTCGGCTACAAGTTCTGAGCCTCGCTCGCCAACAAAAACGGTCGCCTAGGCGACCGTTTTTTGATACCTGCACTCAACGCGCGAGCAAGTGCACCAACTGGCTGCGCCAGGGCCGCGGCTTGATACCGAACACATGCATCAGACGCTTGTGTGTCAGGGCTGCATTCTGCGGCTGGTGACCCGCCACGGGCTGCTCGACAAACGCTGTCGGGGTAATCACTGGCTCCTGTGCCAGCTCGCCACTGGCCAACAGCTCCTGAGCCAGACTCTTGGCCAGGCTGATCCAGCTGGAGACCTCAACACTGCCATAGTGATAAGTGCCTTGCACGGCGGCAGCGCAATCTACCTGACGCAGCATGGCAAAAATCACCCTGGCGACATCATCCACCGGCGTCGGGTTGCCACGCCATTCTTTTGCCAGCTCGAGGCTACTCCCGGCACATAGCTGCTCACGCAAACGCGCCAGATGACCATCAGCACTATTATCCAGCACCCAGCTCAAGCGCAGTATCAGGTAACGATCACTGCCCCGGCGTAGCTCGTTTTCCAGCAAATGCTGCAAACGGCCCAGCGCATCCAGCGGTGCAACTTCGTCTTTCTCGCTATAAGGCGTTGACTTCTCACCATTAAAGACACGGGCACTGGACAACATCAGTTGCCAGCAACCACGGGCGGTGGCGGCTTCCATCAGCCGCTCATGGAACACCTGCATACTCCGCAGGCCGGACTCATCCGCCACATCGCACTGGAACTGCTGGTGGAAATGCGCCAAATTAACCACGACATCGGGGCGATCCTCATCCAGCCAGCTATTCAGCTCGGCCGCATCCCATCCGGCTGACGGGCAACTGCGCGCCTGCAGGCTCACGCCTTGCATGGCTGCCAGTGCCAGTACCTCCTGCCCCAGGGTGGTTTCGGCACCCACCAGCATTACCCGCTTGCGCATTCACCCACCCTTTGCCATACCAAGAAACTCATGCGCCTTAATGTAGCATTTTCACTGCTGCTCAGGCATAGCTGATAAGGTGCTGATTGTCGTCGTTATCCAGGTGTGGCAGATTGTTGAAGCTGCTCAGGCGCATCGAACGCGGGTTGAAGACACAATGAATCAGCGCCGTGTTGCGGGTTTGCAGATTCAACTCGACCATGGTTTCACTGGGTGCCTGCAACAGCTGGCGAATCAGCATGGCAATGGCGCCGCCGGAACTGACTGCCAACACGCGCTTGCCGGTATGTTGCTGCATGATGTCATTGCGGATGGTCAGCATGCGCTGTTCAAATTCAGCCCAGGTTTCCGGCAATGTGCCTTCCAGCTCACCGCGCGACCAGAGGATGATGCCCTTGCGCAGTCGCTTGAAAAAATCGGCAACGGCCGGCTTTTCCGGTAGTGCCTGCTCCGGGAACTGCACCAGAAAGGCCTGCAGGATGCTGTGAAAGTCGAACTCGTTGAGCTCCGGACGTATCTCGAAACCACTGGTATCGATCTGCATACCCGCGCAGATGCCTTCCGCCGTTTCCCGGTGGCGCACCATGTCACCCAGCATAATATGATCGAAGTGCATATTGCGCTGACGGAAGTATTCACCCAGCAAGACCGATTGTTGGTGACCGAGGGGTGACAGCTGATCGTAGTTGTCAGTACCAAACGAGGCCTGGCCGTGGCGCACAAAATAGACCTGTGACATGCAGTTTCCTGTTCTCTGGTATAAAAAAACCCGGTAGCGGGAGGGTGCTGGTCATCCTCCGGCATACCGGGCATTCAGGACAGGTTCATTTCAGAACGGAATATCATCATCGAAGCTGTCGTAATCGGGCGTTGCCTGCGCCTGGTCTGCAGACTGTTGCTGCGGACGCTGTGGGTGCGGCTGTTGCTGGGGCTGCTGACGCGGCGCTGACTGGCGTGGCGCAGGCGCGTCACCGCCCTGACTGCGGCCATCGAGGAGCTGCATCTGACCACCCAGATCAACCACTACCTCAGTGGTATAGCGCTTGACGCCATCTTTTTCCCACTCGCGCGTCTGCAGGCGGCCTTCCACATACAGCTTGGAGCCCTTGCGGGCGTATTCACCCACCACTTCTGCTACGCGACCAAAGAACACCACACGGTGCCATTCGGTTTTTTCCTGCATCTGGCCGCTTTGCTTGTCTTTCCAGCTATCAGTGGTTGCCAGGGTAATATTGGCTACGGCATTGCCGTTGGGCAGGTAACGCACATCCGGGTCGCCACCCAGATTGCCGATCAGAATTACTTTGTTTACGCCTCTGGCCATCTTCTTCTCCTTGCGGGTGGACGCGTTCAGGCGGGCTGCACCAACAGATCCAGCGCCTCACGGTCCAACACCTTGGTATCAACTTTCAAATAAGCGGCGCCTTCATCAGCGACCACTACCGCTTCCGCCACTCCCGGAACCGCCAGAATGCGCCGGGGCAATGCCTCATCCCGGGCCAGGGCCAGGGGCAACGTCAGGCGGTAGCTGGTGACATATGGCGGTTCACGCATGGTAACACCAATCACCCACCATGAAAGCGCGAGCAGCGCACAGCAGACGAAAACGCCACCCAGCCCAAAAGCACTGAATACCGCACCACCGAGCACGCCACCGAGACCCGCTCCAGCAAACTGGCTGGTGGAATAAATACCCATGGCCGTGCCCTTGCCGCCTGCCGGTGCGATCTTGCTCAACAATGACGGCATGGTGGCCTCCAGCAGGTTGAACCCGACAAAGAACAGCACAATGGCCGCCACCAGCCAACCGAGCGAGTCAAGGCTCAACCAGAGCAGAGGTTGCACCAGCGCCAGTAGCAAAATCGCACCCAGCACCACCTGCTTCATCTTGCGCTGACGCTCGGCAAAAATGATAAAGGGCACCATGACGCAAAAAGACAGTAACAGAGCTGCCAGATAGACCCACCAGTGCTGGTCGGCCGGTAATCCGGCACGCTCCTGCAGGGCCAGCGGAATAGCTACAAAACTGGCCATCAGGATCGCGTGCAGCACCGCTATGCCGTAATTCAGCCGCAATAACTCCGGCTGCCGCAATACCGGCAGAAAAGCACTGGCAACCACGCCCGCATCGCGGTGGGGGAATACCTTGTCGGGCGCTGGCACCACCCAGATCACCAGTCCCAGGCCAACGATCGCCAGCGCACTGGTGACATAGAACACCGCTGACAAACCCGATATGCTCGCAATCACCGGGCCGGCAACCATTGCTACGGCAAAGGCCAGGCCGATACTCATGCCAATCATCGCCATCGCCTTGGTGCGGTGCTGTTCGCGGGTCAGATCCGCCACCAACGCCATAACGGCTGCCGCAATGGCGCCGGCACCCTGAATGACGCGGCCAAAAATCACCCCCCACATGCTGTCCGCCTGCGCCGCTACCAGCCCACCAAGGGCAAACAACAACAGACCGCCAACAATCACTGGTTTACGACCGATACGGTCCGACAACATACCAAAGGGGATCTGTAGCAGAGCTTGGGTAAAACCGTAGGCGCCGATGGCCACCCCGATCAGGAATGGCGTGGCGCCGCGCAGCTCCTGCCCATAGGTTGCCAACACCGGCAGCACCATGAACAACCCCAGCATGCGAAAGGCAAATACGCTGGCCAACGAAGAGGCAGCGCGCCGTTCGGCAGGGGACATGGCATCAGCCTGGGGCATCACAACTCCGAGAGGGTCAATGAAAAGCGCGCATTTTAGCACGCCTTGGCAACGCTGACGCGTCGCTGACACACAGGACAACTTTGGTTGCAAAACCTCGGGGTCATGTGCAGACAGCTTTTGCTGACAGGTGCTTCCGACCCGTATACTTGTTGGCTTTGCTGACCGGGCGGGACACTGTTGTGGATACCATTCTGATTCGTGGGGCGCGCACCCATAACCTGAAGAACATCGATCTGGACTTGCCCCGCGACAAATTGATCGTGTTTACCGGTCTGTCCGGCTCTGGCAAGTCATCACTTGCCTTCGACACTTTGTACGCCGAGGGTCAGCGACGCTATGTCGAATCGCTGTCAGCCTACGCCCGCCAGTTCCTGTCGATGATGGAAAAGCCGGATGTCGACCATATCGAAGGTCTGTCGCCAGCCATTTCCATCGAACAGAAGTCCACCTCGCATAATCCGCGTTCAACCGTCGGCACCATCACCGAAATCTACGATTACTTGCGCCTGCTGTTTGCCCGCGTGGGTATTCCGCGCTGCCCGGACCATGACCTGCCACTAGCGGCACAAACCGTCAGCCAGATGGTTGACCAGGTACTGGCCATGCCCGAGGGCAGCAAACTGATGCTGCTGGCACCGGTGATGCGCGAGCGCAAGGGCGAACATCTGGCCGTTATTGAAGAGCTGCGCGCCCAGGGTTTTGTCCGTGCGCGCATTGATGGGCGCATCCATGATCTGGATGAAGCACCGGCGCTGGACAAGAAACGCAAGCACACGATCGAGGTGGTGGTTGATCGTTTCAAGGTACGTGATGACCTGCAACTACGCCTGGCGGAATCCGTTGAAACCGCGCTTAACCTGGCTGATGGCCTGGCGATTATCGCGCCCATGGACGGTGAAGCCGGCGATGAAATTACCTTTAGCGCCCGCTTTGCCTGCCCAAAATGCGGTCATTCGATCAGCGAGCTGGAACCGCGGTTATTTTCCTTCAACAACCCGGCCGGTGCCTGTCCGACCTGCGATGGCCTCGGGGTCAAGCAATTCTTCGACCAGAAACGACTGGTCAACGGCGAGCTGACCCTGGGTGAAGGCGCAATTCGCGGCTGGGATAGACGTAATGTGTATTACTTCCAGATGCTCAATTCGCTCGCTGAGCACTTCGGCATTGATCTCGACCTGCCCTTCGACGATATACCTGCCGAACACCAGCAAGTCATCCTCAACGGCACCGGTACGGACAAAGTCCCCTTCCGTTATATGAATGATCGTGGCGATGTTGTGCGCCGGGAGCACCCCTTCGAGGGTATTCTGCCCAATATGGAGCGCCGGTATCGCGAAACCGAGTCTTCCAGCGTGCGCGAAGAACTGGCCAAATTTCTCAGTACCCAGCCCTGCCCTTCCTGTCAGGGTACCCGTTTGCGCCGAGAAGCACGTCACGTATTTATTGACGAACGCAATCTGCCCGGGCTGACTACCATGCCGGTCGGCGCGGCTGCCGAGTATTTCGCTCAGCTGACCCTGCAAGGCAATCGCGGTGAAATCGCCGAAAAGATTCTCAAGGAAATCCGTGCTCGCCTGCAGTTTCTGGTGAATGTGGGCCTGGATTACCTGACCCTGGACCGAAGTGCCGACACTCTTTCCGGCGGCGAAGCCCAGCGCATTCGCCTGGCCAGCCAGATCGGTGCCGGGCTGGTCGGTGTTATGTACATTCTTGACGAACCGTCCATCGGACTGCATCAACGTGACAACGAACGCCTGCTCGGCACCCTGATTCACCTGCGCGACCTGGGCAATACCGTGATCGTGGTCGAACACGACGAGGACGCCATTCGCCTGGCTGACTACGTGGTGGATATTGGCCCGGGCGCCGGCGTGCATGGCGGCCAAATTGTTGCCCACGGCACCCCGGATATAGTCATGTCGCATCCGGATTCCTTGACCGGCAAGTACCTCTCCGGGCGTATAAAGATACCGGTACCCGCGCAGCGCACAGCACCACGCAAAGGCGAATGGCTCAAACTCAAGGGCGCCTGTGGCAACAACCTGCAGAAGGTCAATCTGGACATCCCGGTCGGCCTGCTGACCTGCGTCACGGGTGTGTCCGGCTCAGGCAAATCCACCCTGATCAACAATACTCTTTACCCACTGACCGCCACCGAGCTGAACGGCGCCACAACACTGGACGCCGCGCCGCACAGCAGCTTCGAAGGCATGCAGCACCTGGATAAAGTGGTCGACATCGACCAGAGCCCGATTGGTCGTACGCCCCGCTCCAATCCGGCCACCTATACCGGCCTGTTTACTCCGATCCGTGATCTTTTTGCCGGCACCCAGGAAGCCCGCTCGCGTGGCTACAAGGCCGGGCGCTTCTCCTTCAACGTCAAGGGCGGTCGCTGTGAAGCCTGCCAGGGCGATGGACTGATCAAGGTTGAAATGCATTTCCTGCCAGATATCTACGTACCCTGCGACGTCTGCAAGAGCAAACGTTATAACCGGGAAACTCTGGAGATCAAATACAAGGGCAAAAGCATCCACGAGGTGCTGGAAATGACCATCGAGGAAGCACGTGAGTTCTTTGATGCCGTTCCCGCCCTGGCGCGCAAACTGCAAACCCTGATGGATGTCGGCCTGTCCTATATCCGCCTTGGCCAGTCCGCCACCACCCTGTCTGGCGGTGAAGCCCAGCGCGTCAAGCTGGCCCGCGAGCTATCCAAGCGTGATACCGGGAAAACCCTGTATATCCTCGACGAACCGACCACCGGGCTGCACTTTGCCGATATCCAGCAACTGCTCGATGTCCTGCATCGACTGCGCGATCACGGCAACACCGTGGTGGTCATCGAGCACAACCTGGATGTGATCAAGACAGCTGACTGGATTGTCGACCTGGGCCCCGAAGGTGGTTCAGGTGGCGGCTTGATTATCGCCACTGGCACGCCTGAGGAGGTATCGGCTAACACCGCATCACATACCGGGCGTTTTCTGGGGCCTTTATTGGAAAGAGATAGGTGAAAGGGCGAAAATTTCAAGTTGTACGTGAACTAGTATGAAGAAATCACTTATATAATCAGTTCAGCAGACTAGCCCTGTTGCCATTGACCGGTTCTGGACATGCCGTAAACCCTTCCTTGGGGGCTCGTAGATGCCATCCATGGCATCTAACGGTCCAGAACCGGTCAATGGCTACAGGGCTCCATAGATTTGTGCATCTAAAGACACAACTCTCGTACCCCTTCAGGCCAAGTTCAAGACTTAAAGGTCAGTGTTTCCAGGCACAAAAAAACCGGACTCAAGGTCCGGTTTTTTCTGACGCTGTGCTTATCACTCTTCGCTGGCAGTAGCCAGTTCAGGGCGATCGACCAGTTCCACGTAGGCCATGGGCGCAGCATCACCAGCGCGGTAACCGCACTTGAGAATACGCACATAACCGCCGGGACGATCCGCATAACGCTTGCCCAGATCGTTGAACAGTTTACCGACCGCTTCTTTGCTGCGGGTACGGTCAAATGCCAGACGACGGTTGGCAACAGTATCATCCTTGGCCAGGGTGATCAGCGGCTCGGCTACGCGACGCAGTTCCTTGGCTTTCGGCAGAGTAGTTTTAATCAGTTCATTCTCGAACAGCGACACCGCCATGTTCTGGAACATGGCTTTGCGGTGTGAGCTGGTCCGATTCAGGTGGCGACCACTTTTACGATGACGCATCTCTTAATTCCTCGATGTCGGGACGATCAGGCCGAAACCTTGTCGTCCTTCTTCAAACTAGCAGGCGGCCAGTTATCCAGACGCATACCTAGGGACAGACCACGCGAAGCCAGCACATCCTTGATCTCGGTCAGGGATTTCTTGCCCAGGTTCGGGGTCTTCAGCAGCTCCACTTCGGTACGCTGGATCAGATCGCCAATGTAGTAAATATTTTCCGCTTTCAGACAGTTGGCTGAACGTACAGTCAGCTCCAGGTCATCCACCGGGCGCAACAGGATAGGATCAATTTCATCTTCCTGTTGTTCAACCACCGGCTCCTGGTCACCCTTGAGGTCAACGAAGGCAGCCAACTGCTGTTGCAGAATGGTGGCTGCGCGACGAATCGCTTCTTCCGGGTCCAGGGTACCGTTGGTTTCCAGATCGATAACCAGCTTGTCCAGGTTGGTGCGCTGTTCAACCCGCGCGCTTTCCACCACGTAAGCCACACGGCGAACGGGAGTGAAGGCAGCATCGAGTTGCAGACGGCCAATGGAACGGGTTTCGTCGTCATCCGACTGGCGTGCATCCGCAGGCTCGTAACCACGGCCGCGGGCAACGCTGATCTTCATGTTCAGAGTGCCATTGTCAGACAGATGGGCAATGACATGTTCCGGATTGACGATTTCGACATCGTGATCCACCTGAATGTCTGCGCCAGTCACCGCGCCCGGTCCTTTTTTGGACAGGGTGAGAGTGACGTTGTCGCGACCATTCATGATGATTGCCAACCCTTTCAGGTTAAGCAGGATCTCGATGACATCTTCCTGTACGCCTTCGATGGCGCTGTACTCATGCAATACGCCGTCGATTTCCGCCTCTACCACGGCACAACCGGGCATGGAGGAGAGCAAGATGCGACGCAGCGCATTGCCCAAGGTATGGCCGAAGCCACGCTCCAACGGCTCAAGAGTGATCTTGGCACGCGTGGGCGAGGATTCCTTTACGTCAATATGACGTGGTGTTAGAAACTCGGTAACCGAACTTTGCATGGGGCACCTTTATACTGTCTGTCGCTTACTTGGAGTACAGCTCGACGATCAGGTTTTCGTTGATGTCAGCTGACAGGTCACTGCGGCTTGGCAGGCTCTTGAAGACACCTTCTTTCTTGCCGCTGTCGACCTCAATCCACTCCATTTGACCGCGCTGGGCAGCCAGTTCGAGGGCGCTGCTGATACGCAGTTGGTTCTTGGCCTTCTCGCGTACTGCAACCACGTCACCAGGTGATACCTGATAGGACGCTACGTTGACAGTCTTGCCGTTGACCATGATTGCCTTATGCGATACCAACTGACGTGCTTCGGAGCGGGTAGCGCCAAAGCCCATGCGATACACCACGTTGTCGAGACGACGCTCGAGCAGTTGCAGCAGGTTTTCACCGGTAGCACCCTTGATACGGGCAGCTGCCTTGTAATAGTTGCTGAACTGGCGCTCAAGCACACCGTACATACGACGTACTTTTTGTTTCTCACGCAGCTGTGTGCCGTATTCCGACAACCGACCGCGACGCTGACCATGTACACCAGGCGGTGTTTCCAGTTTGCACTTGGAATCCAAAGAGCGAGCACCGCTCTTCAGGAACAGATCCGTGCCTTCGCGACGAGACAGCTTACACTTGGGACCAATATAACGAGCCATTTACCGTCTCCTGATTACACGCGGCGCTTTTTAGGCGGGCGACAGCCGTTGTGCGGGATGGGGGTGACATCGGTGATGCCGCTGATCTTGTAACCACAAGAGTTCAGCGCACGCACTGCCGATTCACGACCCGGGCCAGGGCCCTTGACGCACACGTCGAGATTTTTCAGACCGTATTCCAGCGCAGCCTGACCGGCACGCTCTGCAGCCACCTGGGCAGCAAAAGGCGTGCTCTTACGCGAGCCACGGAAACCGGAACCACCAGAAGTGGCCCAACTCAGAGCATTGCCCTGACGGTCGGTGATGGTGATGATTGTGTTGTTAAAAGACGCATGGATATGGGCGATGCCATCCACCACGGTCTTTTTGACTTTTTTACGTACACGAGAAGCAGGCTTAGCCATATCTGTATATTCCTTCGCGATTACTTACGGATCGGCTTGCGCGGACCCTTGCGGGTACGAGCATTGGTCTTGGTGCGCTGACCACGAACAGGGAGACCCCGACGATGGCGCAGACCACGATAACAGCCAAGATCCATAAGACGCTTGACGTTCATATTGATTGTACGGCGCAGATCACCTTCGGTGGTCATTGAAGCCACTTCGCTGCGCAGCGAATCAATCTGCTCCTCGGACAGATCCTTGATTTTAACACTGGGCTCAATGCCAGTGGCGGCACAGATTTTCTGTGCACGTGTCTGACCTACACCA
Source organism: Pseudomonas sp. (assembly GCA_007117785.1). Lineage (GTDB taxonomy): Bacteria > Pseudomonadota > Gammaproteobacteria > Pseudomonadales > Pseudomonadaceae > Halopseudomonas. The sequence continues at coordinate 11,071 of SKFV01000198.1, read as the reverse complement.
AAAATATAGGTCAGTGAGATAACAGTATGTTTGTTATCCGGGATGTTGACGCCTGCAATACGGGCCATCCAATTTACTCCGTCTGACAGCTACCTGACTCAACCCACTCGGGCAGGTTGCGCGAAAAAGGGTGCAGTAGGGTAGCGCTAACAAATATAAAAATCAACCACCCGGCCATATTAATGGCCGGGTGGCGGTTATCCTGAGACGTAGTCTGCAATCAGCTAGTAGGGAGTATTAACCCTGGCGCTGCTTGTGACGGGGCTCAGCACTGCAAATCACACGAACGCTACCATTGCGGCGGATGACTTTGCAGTTACGGCACAGCTTTTTGACTGATGCTCCAACTTTCATAACGCACTCCTGAAATCTGAGTTCAGCGCAGCATGCCGCTGCCGCCATAGCCCTTCAGATTAGATTTCTTCATAAGAGATTCATACTGCTGCGAAACGAGGTGCGATTGTACTTGTGACATGAAGTCCATCACAACCACTACAACGATCAACAGTGAAGTCCCACCCAGGTAGAAAGGCACATTGGCCGATACCACCAGGAACTGCGGCAATAAACACACCGCCGTCATGTACAACGAACCGAACAGGGTCAAGCGGGTCAGTACGCCATCAATATAGCGTGCGGACTGCTCACCAGGCCGGATACCCGGAATAAACGCACCCGACTTTTTCAGATTGTCGGCTACATCTCGCGGGTTGAACATCAAGGCTGTATAAAAGAAGCAGAAGAAAATGATCCCCGCACTAAACAGAATGATATTCAGCGGTTGGCCCGGTGCCAGCGCCTGGGAAATGCCTTGCAGCCAACCCATGCTCTCGCTCTGACCAAACCAGGTCCCCAGTGATGCCGGGAACAACAGGATACTGCTGGCAAAAATAGCAGGGATTACACCCGCCATATTTACCTTGAGCGGCAGATGACTGGTCTGCGCCGCGAACACCTTGCGCCCTTGTTGTCGCTTGGCATAGTTCACCGTAATCCGGCGTTGCCCCCGCTCGACAAAGACCACAAAGGCCACCAGCGCAATCGCCAGAATCGCAATTGCAATCAGGAAGAAGATGTTGATATCCCCCTGCCGCGCGGACTCGAACGACTGACCAACAGCGCCCGGCAGGCCAGCTACGATACCGGCGAAGATCAGCATGGAAATACCATTACCAACCCCACGCTCGGTGATCTGCTCGCCCAGCCACATCATGAACATGGCACCTGAAACAAAGGTCGTGATGGCGATGAAGTAGAAGCCGAACCCGGTGTTGAAAGCAACACCCTGACTCGACAGCCCCACCGACATACCGATCGCCTGAATAAAAGCCAACACCAGCGTCAGGTAACGCGTGTACTGGGCAATCTTCCGACGACCCGACTCTCCTTCCTTTTTCAACTGCTCCAGCTGTGGATTCACCGCTGTCATCAACTGCATGATGATGGACGCGGAGATATACGGCATGATGCCCAGGGCGAAAATACTCATCCGCTCCAGAGCACCACCAGAGAACATGTTGAACAGGCTGAGAATGGTACCTTCGTTCTGCCTGAACAGCTCAGCAAGACGATCCGGATTGATACCAGGAACCGGGATATGCGCCCCGATCCGGTACACGATGATCGCCAGGAACAGGAAGCGCAAGCGCCCCCAGAGTTCGCTGAGCCCGCCTTGCTTCATTCCGGGAAGAGCGCCTTGCTTAGCCATTTATTCCTCGATTTTGCCGCCAGCTGCTTCGATTGCCGCACGCGCACCCTTGGTGACACGGATCCCTTTCAGGGTAACGGCCTTGCTCACATCGCCTGACAACACTACCTTGGCACGCAGGTAGTTATTGCTGATGATGTCAGCATCCTTGAGTGCCTGCAGATCGATGACATCCGCATCAATCGCATTCAACTCACTGGTACGAATTTCAGCAGTGACTGCTGCCAGCCGAGAGGTGAAACCGAACTTCGGCAGACGACGGTGCAACGGCTGTTGACCACCCTCGAAACCCGGAGCAACGGTACCGCCAGAGCGCGAGGTCAAACCTTTGTGACCACGGCCAGCTGTCTTACCCAAACCGCTACCGATACCGCGACCAACGCGAAGCTTGTTGCGACGCGCGCCCGGTGCGGAACGCAGATCATTAAGTTTCATGTCTTAACCCTCTACCCGAACCATGTAGGAGACCTTGTTGATCATCCCACGCACGGACGGCGTATCTTCGACTTCAACGGTGTGACCGATGCGGCGCAAGCCCAGACCCTTGACACAGAGTTTGTGCTTGGGCAGACGACCGGCACTGCTTTTGGTCTGCGTAACTTTGATTGTTGCCTTAGCCATGACAGCTTACCCCACGATATCTTCAACAGTCTTGCCGCGTTTGGCAGCTACCGACTCGGGTGACTGCATGGCTTGCAGACCCTTGTAGGTCGCCTGAACGACATTGACCGGGTTGGTAGAACCGTAGCACTTGGCCAGAACGTTATGTACGCCCGCAGCTTCCAGTACGGCACGCATGGCACCACCGGCAATAACCCCGGTACCTTCTGACGCCGGCTGCATGAATACCTTGGAGGCACCGTGCGCGGCTTTGACAGGGTACTGCAGGGTAGTACCGTTCAGGTCTACCTGAATCATGTTGCGGCGCGCAGCTTCCATGGCTTTCTGGATAGCGGCAGGCACTTCACGCGCCTTGCCACGACCGAAACCCACTCGACCTTTGCCATCACCGACTACAGTCAGTGCGGTAAAGGCGAAGATGCGACCACCCTTAACTACTTTGGCGACGCGGTTAACCTGAACCAGCTTCTCAATGTAACCTTCGTCGCGCTTCTGATCGTAATTAGCCATAGACCTGCCCCTTAGAATTCCAGCCCGCCTTCACGTGCGGCTTCGGCCAGCGCTTTCACGCGACCATGATACTTGAAGCCGGAACGGTCGAAGGCGACCTGAGTAATACCGGCGGCCTTGGCGCGTTCTGCGACCAGCTGACCAACTTTCTTGGCGGCTTCAACGTTGCCAGTGCTACCGCTGCGCAGATTTGCGTCCAGGGTAGAGGCGCTGGCCAGAACGGTGGAACCATCCGCTGAGATCACTTGCGCGTACATGTGCTGCGAAGAGCGGTGCACGCACAGACGTACGGCTTCCAGCTCACGCATTTTCAGACGCGAACGGCGAGCGCGACGGAGACGAATAACTTTTTTATCGCTCATTTGCTATGCCCTACTTCTTCTTGGCTTCTTTACGACGCACCATCTCGTTGACGTAGCGAACACCCTTGCCCTTATAAGGCTCCGGGCGACGGAAATCACGAATTTCCGCGGCTACCTGTCCAACCAGCTGCTTGTCGATACCTTTGATGAGAATGTCAGTCTGACTCGGAGTTTCAGCAGAAACACCTTCTGGCAGCTGATAATCGATCGGGTGGGAGTAACCCAGGTTAAGCGTCAGAACCTGACCTTTTGCCTGTGCCTTGTAACCCACACCAATCAGCTGCAGTTTGCGCTCGAAACCTTGGCTGACACCTACCACCATGTTGTTGACCAGAGCACGGGTAGTACCGGCCATAGCCATGTTCGGGCTGCCTTCACGGGCATTGAAATGCAATGCGCCTTCTTTCTCGACAACCTCAACTGTCGGATGCAGGTTCAGATCCAGAGCACCTTTGGCACCCTTGACGTTGATTTCCTGACCGTTCAGTTTGACTTCTACGCCCTGTGGCAATTTGACAGGGTCTTTAGCGACGCGAGACATCGTAACCCCCTATCAGAATACAGTGCAGAGAACTTCACCGCCGATACCGGCAGCACGTGCAGCACGATCTGTCATCACACCTTTATTGGTGGAGACAATAGAAACACCCAGGCCACCTTTGACCTTGGGCAGCTCGCCAACCGGCTTGTACTGGCGCAGGCCAGGGCGGCTGACACGCTTCAGCTCTTCAATAACCGGCTTGCCTTCGAAGTACTTCAATTCGATGGACAGGGTCGGTTTGGCGTCTGCGGTCACATCGTAACCGGAAACGTAACCTTCTTCCTTAAGTACCTTGGCGACAGCCACTTTCAGCTTTGCCGAGGGCATGCTGACAATGGACTTTTCAGCCATCTGGGCATTACGGATGCGGGTCAGCATATCTGCTAACGGGTCCTGCATACTCATGGGCTTTGTGCTCCTGAAACTGAGTAATAGTGGTTTGATCTTACCAGCTGGCCTTGACCAAACCCGGTACGTCACCGCGCATGGCGGCTTCACGTAACTTGATACGGCTCAAACCAAACTTGCGATACACACCGTGCGGACGACCAGTAATGCGGCAGCGGTTACGCTGACGAACCGGACTGGCATCGCGCGGCAATTTTTGCAAAGCAACCTGAGCATTCCAACGGTCTTCAACCGACGCGTTGACATTGCCAATAGTCGCTTTCAGCTCGGCACGCTTTTTTGCGTACTTGGCAACCAGACGAGTGCGCTTGGCCTCGCGGTTTTTCATACTGACTTTTGCCATTGTGCCTGACTCCTAGTTACGGAACGGGAAGTTGAACGCACGCAGCAAAGCGCGGCCTTCTTCGTCGTTACGTGCAGTAGTGGTCAGGGTGATGTCCAGACCACGCATGGTATCGATCTTGTCGTAATCGATTTCCGGGAAGATGATCTGCTCTTTCACACCCATGCTGTAGTTGCCACGGCCATCGAACGACTTCGCGTTCAGACCACGGAAATCACGTACACGCGGCAGCGAGATCGACAGCAGACGGTCGAGAAACTCGTACATCTGTTCGCGACGCAAAGTCACCTTGACACCGATCGGCCAGCCGTCACGGATCTTGAAGCCGGCAATCGACTTGCGTGCATAGGTAACAATACCTTTGCGACCAGTGATCTTTTCCAGATCGGCCATTGCGTTCTCGATGATCTTCTTGTCACCGACTGCCTCGCCAAGACCCATATTGAGGGTGATCTTGGTGATCTTCGGAACTTCCATCACGTTCTTCAGACCCAGATCTTGCTGAATCTTCGGAACCAGGTTGGTCCGGTAATGCTCTTTTAATCTTGCCATGGTAAGCACCTAGATTCTCAAGCGTCGACGGCTTTTTGGGTCGACTTGAAAATACGCACCTTCTTGCCCTCTTCCACCTTGAAGCCAATTCGGTCGGCCTTGCTGGTCTCGGGATTGAAGATAGCCACGTTGGAGACGTGGATTGGCGCCTCCTTTTCAACAATACCGCCTTGCTGACCAGCCATGGGATTTGGCTTGGTATGCCGCTTGATAATGTTGACGCCGGAAATCAGCAGACGATTATCGGTCAGGACCTTGAGGACCTTGCCGCGCTTGCCTTTATCCTTGCCGGCGATGACGATGATATCGTCGTCACGTTTGATCTTTTGCATGACCGGGCTCCTTACAGCACTTCGGGCGCGAGAGAAACGATCTTCATGAACTGATCGTTACGCAGTTCACGCGTCACTGGCCCAAAGATGCGGGTACCGATCGGCTCATTCTTGTTATTGAGCAGAACGGCTGCGTTGCCATCGAAACGAATCAGCGAACCATCGTTACGGCGAACGCCGTGACGGGTACGCACGATGACTGCATTCAGCACCTGGCCTTTCTTTACTTTGCCGCGGGGAATCGCTTCCTTCACGGTCACTTTGATGATATCGCCAATGCCAGCGTAGCGGCGGTGAGAACCGCCCAGAACCTTGATACACATCACACGACGTGCACCACTGTTATCAGCTACATCCAGCATGGATTGAGTCTGAATCATAACTTTCTCCGACCCTTGAAAAATCCGCTAATCGCGCGGGGCTTATACTTGCGCCGCGCGCTCGTCAACCTGCACCAGGGTCCAGCTCTTGGTTTTAGCCAAGGGACGGGTTTCCCGGATGGTGACCAGGTCACCGATGCGGCATTCGTTGTTCTCGTCATGCGCATGCAGCTTGGTAGAGCGGCGTACGTACTTGCCGTACAGCGGATGCTTTACCTGACGCTCAATGAGCACAGTGACGGTTTTTTCCATCTTGTCACTGACCACCCGGCCGGTGACGCTACGTACTGTCTTGTTCTCGGCCATGATCAATTACCACCTTTCTGATTGAGCACGGTCTTGACTCGGGCGATATCACGCTTTGTCTGCTTCAGCAGGTGACTCTGACCGAGCTGACCGGTGGCTTTCTGCATGCGCAGATTAAACTGATCACGCAGTAGGTTGAGGAGCTGCTCATTGAGCTGCTCAGCACTTTTTTCACGAAGTTCTGTTGCTTTCATCACATCACCGTCCGCTTGACGAAGGTGGTTGCGAGGGGCAGCTTGGCAGCTGCCAGAGCAAAGGCTTCACGTGCCAGCTCTTCCGGAACACCTTCAATTTCGTACAGGACCTTACCCGGCTGAATCTGGGCAACCCAATATTCAACGTTACCCTTACCTTTACCCATCCGCACCTCGAGGGGCTTCTTGGAAATCGGCTTGTCCGGGAAAACTCGGATCCAGATTTTACCGCCACGCTTAACGTGACGAGTCAGAGCACGACGGGCGGCTTCGATCTGACGTGCTGTCAGTCGGCCACGGCCAACGGCTTTCAATCCATATTCGCCAAAGCTCACTTTACTGCCGCGATGCGCCAGGCCGCGATTGCGACCGGTCATTTGCTTGCGGAACTTCGTACGCTTGGGTTGTAACATGTGCGTACCCCTTACTTAGCAGCTTTTTTCTTGGGAGCGGCGGCTTTGGATTCTTCCAGCTGGCCACCAATGACCTCGCCTTTGAAAATCCAGACCTTGACACCGATCACACCATAAGTGGTGTGAGCTTCTGCCGTCGCATAATCAATGTCGGCGCGCAGGGTGTGCAGCGGCACACGACCTTCGCGGTACCATTCTGAGCGAGCAATTTCTGCACCACCCAGACGACCACCGACCTGAATCTTGATGCCCTTGGCGCCCAGACGCATGGCGTTCTGTACGGCACGCTTCATGGCGCGGCGGAACATCACACGACGCTCCAACTGCTGGGCAACGCTCTGGGCAACCAGAGTACCATCGAGTTCCGGCTTGCGGATTTCTTCGATGTTGATGTGCACCGGCACACCCATCTGTTGCGTCAGATCCTGGCGCAGCTTCTCGACATCCTCACCCTTCTTGCCAATCACAATGCCTGGACGGGCCGTGTGAATGGTAATGCGGGCGGTTTGTGCCGGGCGTTGAATCTCAACGCGGCTGACCGAGGCGCTTTTCAGTTTTTCCTGAATGTACGCACGTACTTTCAGATCAGTATTCAGATAGTCAGCGTAAGTGCGACCATCCGCATACCACACCGAGGTGTGGTCCTTGACGATTCCGAGGCGAATACCCGTCGGATGAACTTTTTGACCCATGATCGACTCCTACTTTTCAGCAACCTTGACCGTGATATGGCAAGACCGCTTGACGATGCGATCAGCGCGGCCTTTGGCACGCGGCATGATGCGCTTCAGAGAGCGACCTTCGTTGACAAACACGGTGGTGACCTTGAGGTCATCCACGTCTGCACCTTCGTTGTGCTCAGCATTGGCAATTGCCGATTCGAGCACTTTCTTCATGATGCTGGCGGCCTTCTTGTTGCTGAAAGTCAGCAGATTCAAAGCCTCATCCACTTTCTTTCCGCGGATCTGGTCGGCGACCAAACGCACTTTCTGGGCCGAGATGCGGGTGCCCTTGAGAGTAGCGGCTACTTCCATCGTCATACCCCTTAGCGCTTGGCTTTCTTGTCTGCCACGTGACCTTTATAGGTACGTGTGGCAGAGAATTCGCCTAACTTGTGGCCGACCATGTCTTCGGAAACCATCACCGGAACATGTTGACGACCGTTATGTACTGCAATGGTCAAACCAACCATTTGCGGCAGGATCATTGAACGACGCGACCAGGTCTTGATCGGCTTACGGTCGTTCTTCTCTACTGCCACTTCGATCTTCTTAAGTAGGTGAAGATCAATAAAAGGACCTTTCTTTAGAGAACGCGGCACTGTCGTATCCCCTCTGATTACTTGCTGCGACGACGGACAATCATCTTGTCAGTGCGCTTGTTAGACCGGGTTTTTGCACCCTTGGTCGGGAAGCCCCACGGCGACACTGGATGACGACCACCAGATGTACGACCTTCACCACCACCATGCGGGTGATCAACCGGGTTCATGACAACACCACGAACGGTTGGGCGTACGCCACGCCAGCGCTTGGCGCCAGCCTTACCGAGGGAACGCAGACTGTGCTCACCGTTGGACACTTCGCCCAGGGTAGCGCGGCATTCTCCGAGCACCTTGCGCATTTCGCCGGAACGCAGGCGAACTGTCACGTAGGCACCTTCACGGGCCACCAGCTGTACGGCGGCACCTGCGCTGCGAGCAACCTGGGCACCTTTGCCTGGCTTGAGCTCGACTGCGTGGATAGTGCTACCCAGCGGGATGTTGCGCAGAGGCAGGCAATTGCCAGCCTTGATCGGCGCATCGGCACCCGAAATTACCTGGTCGCCAGCACTGACACCCTTGGGTGCAATGATGTAGCGACGCTCGCCGTCGGTATACTTCAGCAGAGCAATGTGAGCGGTACGGTTCGGATCATATTCAACGCGCTCTACAACAGCTTTGATGCCGTCCTTGTTGCGACGAAAATCAACCAAACGGTAATGCTGCTTGTGACCGCCCCCACGATGACGTGTGGTGATGCGACCGTTGTTGTTACGACCACCAGACTTGCTTTGCTTCTCGACCAGGGGGGCATATGGAGCACCCTTGTGCAGATCGCTATGAACGATCTTGACGACAAAGCGACGGCCAGCGGAAGTAGGTTTACACTTAACAATAGCCATGATGTACCCCTCTCTTATTCAGCGCTGGCGAAGTCGATGTCCTGACCCGGCTCAAGGCAGACATAGGCCTTTTTCCAGTCAGCACGTTTACCCAGGCCGCGCATGGTGCGCTTGGTCTTGCCCTTGACGTTCAGGGTCGAGACAGCTTTTACCTTGACATTGAACAGCTGTTCAACGGCCTTTTTGATTTCCAGCTTGGTGGCAGTGGTATCGACCTTGAATACGATCTGGTCTTTACCATCAGCCAGCACGGTAGCCTTTTCGGATACATGCGGGCCAAGCAGTACTTTGAAAATGCGCTCTTGGTTCATCCCAGCATCTCCTCGAACTTCTTAACAGCAGGTACGGTAATCAGTACCTTGTCGTAAGCGATCAGGCTGACCGGGTCCGAACCCTGTACATCACGCACATCAACGTGCGGCAGGTTACGCGCTGCCAGATACAGGTTCTCGTCAACGTTGTCAGTCACGATCAGCACGTTGCCCAGGTTCAGTTCATTCAGCTTGCCAACCAGACCCTTGGTCTTGGGGGCATCGAGGCCGAAGTGCTCAACCACTACCAGACGCTCCTGGCGTACCAGCTCGGACAGAATAGAGCGCAGCGCACCGCGATACATCTTGCGGTTCAGCTTTTGCTCGTGATCACGCGGACGGGCAGCAAAGGTAGTACCGCCCCCACGCCAGATCGGGCTACGGATGGTACCGGCACGAGCGCGGCCAGTGCCTTTCTGGCGGAAAGGCTTCTTGCCACCACCAGACACATCGGAACGCGTCTTTTGCTGCTTGGTGCCCTGACGGGCGCCTGCCATATAGGCAACTACAGCCTGGTGGACCAAGGTCTCGTTAAATTCTGTGGCAAATGTCAGATCAGACACTTCGATCGCGTTTGCACCAGCTACATTCAGATTCATGGCAACTCCCCCTTAACCCTTGGCCTTGGCAGCCGGGCGGACGATAACGTCACTTCCGGTTGCACCAGGAACGGCGCCCTTGATCAGCAGCAGGTTGCGTTCAGTATCAACGCGCACTACTTCCAGGGTCTGCACAGTTACCTGTTCGGCACCCATGTGACCGGCCATCTTTTTGCCCTTGAAGACGCGACCAGGCGTCTGACATTGACCGATGGAACCAGGTACACGGTGAGAAACGGAGTTGCCGTGAGTATTGTCCTGACCACGAAAGTTCCAGCGCTTGATGGTACCGGCAAAGCCCTTACCCTTGGATTGGCCGGTTACATCGACTTTCTGGCCCGCTTCAAAAATACTCACGGTAACCTCTGCGCCAGCTTCGTATTCCGCACTGTCATCCAGACGGAATTCGCATACGCGGCGACCTGCCGGCGTATTCGCTTTGGCAAAGTGCCCGGCCATTGGCTTGCTGACGCGACGTGCGCGACGCTCACCAACAGTGATTTGAATGGCGCTATAGCCATCCGCATCCTGGGACTTAACTTGTGTGACACGGTTCGGCTCTACTTCTACAACCGTAACCGGTATGGAAACACCATCTTCAGTGAAAACGCGGGTCATACCGCATTTTCGGCCGACTACACCAATAGTCATCTTTAAAACCTCATGAGTGCACGGGGCTATCTACCCGCTATGGCCGCCCATCTCAGGGCGTTACACGACCTATAGCCCCCGTCGTAAGGGGCTTCAGCCGAGGCTGATCTGAACCTCTACACCTGCTGCCAGGTCCAGCTTCATCAACGCATCGACAGTCTTGTCGGTGGGTTGAACGATATCCAGCACCCGCTTGTGGGTACGGATTTCATACTGGTCACGCGCATCTTTATTGACGTGCGGGGAGACCAGTACGGTAAAACGCTCTTTGCGCGTCGGCAAAGGGATCGGACCACGCACCTGAGCCCCAGTACGTTTCGCGGTATCCACGATTTCCTGGGTAGATTGATCAATCAGGCGATGGTCAAAAGCCTTCAACCGAATACGAATCTGTTGGTTCTGCATTTGACCAGAAACTCCACGTTACTTTTATCGGGCAGGCCCGCTATCGGGCAGGCCCATCCAAGGGAGGCGCAATTCTACTGATGCGCCTGTCCACTGTCAACCAAAATGCAAAAGCCCCCGCAAGCGGGGGCTTTTGTCTGTTCAGACCATCACTCGATGATCTTGGCAACCACGCCGGCACCAACGGTACGGCCACCTTCGCGAATCGCGAAGCGCAGACCATCTTCCATGGCGATCGGAGCGATCAGGGTGACAACCAGCTTGACGTTGTC
>SKFV01000088.1 GCA_007117785.1 Pseudomonas sp. | reverse complement strand
GGTACGTGTCGACCGTGAAACCCTCGCGCTGGGCTATGCCGGCGTCTACTCCAGCTTCCTGCGCCATGCCGAAGTGGCCGCGCAGAAATACGGCCTGAAGACGGTCGATATTCTGGTCGAGCTGGGCAAGCGCCGTATGGTCGGTGGCCAGGAAGACATGATCGTGGATGTAGCGCTGGATATTTTGAAGCAACAGAACGCCTGAAACGAAACGGGCCTGCGTACAAGAGGAACGGCAATGATTCAATATACTCAGGAAAGCACCAGTAAATTCGTGCAAACGAAAGACTGGAAGCTGCACTACAACGACGCAGGTGAGGGTGAAGTCGTATTGATGGTGCACGGCTCCGGTCCCGGTGCCACCGGCTGGGCCAACTTCCACCGAAATGTTGATCCGTTAGTCGCTGCAGGCTACAGGGTTATTTTGATGGATTGCCCTGGATTCGGCCGATCTTCCTCCTCGGTCAGTGATGAGCCTCGCTTTGACCTGACTGGTCGAGCCATTGGTCAGCTAATGGACGCGCTGGATATTGACCAGGCCCATATGATTGGCAACTCCATGGGCGGCGGAAGTGTGCTTGCCTATGCTCGTCACCACCAGCGCCGTGTTGGTAAGATGGTGTTGATGGGTGCAGCAGGTGTCGGACCCTACAGTGTTTTTACACCGGTCCCCATGGAGGGGATTGGGTTGCTGATGAAGCTGTATGCCGAGCCCAGCATGGAGAATTTGCGGAATATGCTGGATGTGTTTGTCTATGATTCCAGCAAACTGACCGAAGAGCTGATCACATTGAGACATGAGGCTATTCTTGCCAATCCGCATCACCTGGAAAACTTCCTGGAAAGCCACAAACTGGCTAAAGGTGTAATGGGCGATTACAGTGCCGATCTTGCCAATATCCCCAACCCAACATTGATTACCTGGGGTCGTGATGACCGCTTTGTACCGGTCGATTGGGGGTTGAAAATGTTACAGCTGATGCCTGACTCCAGGTTGCATGTTTTCAGCCAGTGCGGTCACTGGGCCCAGTGGGAGCATGCTGACGCATTCAACCGTATGGTTGTCGACTTTCTACAGCATTAGGAAAATCAATGAGCAAGCTTCTTTTGGTGACTGCAAGCCCACGTTATGCAGGATCGCATTCGCGAATGCTGGCGCGGGAGTTTCTCGCGCTGGCAACTGAACATGATAGTGAGCTGGACGTGGTCGAACGTGACCTGTTTGCGGAGCCTCCGGTTGAGCTCAGTAATTCCATGATTCATGGTTTTTTCAACATTCCCGGAGATGATCAAGGTGCGATTAATGCGGCTTTATCAGTATCCAATCGCCTGACCAGTGAATTGATGTCCGCTGATACCATTGTCATTGCTACCCCAATGTACAACTTCAACGTGCCCGCACCACTGAAAGCCTGGATTGACCTGGTCATTCGTTCCGGCATTACCTTTGAAAAAGTGGCCGACGGTCAGTTGCGCGGTTTGTGCTCGGGTAAGCGGATATTGGTGCTCTGTGCCATGGGCGGGCGCTTCGCTGAAACCCGGTTCAACCTGGTCGAACCCTATTTTCGCTTGATCAGCGAATTTATCGGTGTTGACCAGGTCGAGTTCTTATATCTTCAAGGCACGTCAAGACAGGATTCAGACCTGCAGCAAGCTGTTGCTCAGTTGCGCAGAGATATGCTGGCTTTTATTCAACCGCCTTGCGTCCCCGCTTAGCTGGCTTGGCAGGCGGAGCGCTGTTATCTTCCGAGGCGCTCTGTTCTATTTCCTTTTCACGAATTTCCGGCACGGCATAAGTAGCGGAAATCCGCCCGGCTTCATCATAGATACCGGTCAACAGACTGACCAGTCGCCCAGCGTGGAAGAGCTTTTCGTCAATCTTGTCAATGGTAGCGGTCTGATCGGTCAGCAGTTGGCCGCGCAGAGAAGCGTACTGGTCAAGCCGCTCACGGCCGATATCCTTGATTGAGTAGGCGAAGATTTTTCCCTGCGATTCCTTGATCTTGCTGATGTAACCCTGAGTAACCAGTTTGCGTAAGCTGTACTGGATATTGGGGATATCATCACGGTTGATCAGGCGGGCAATTACGGTGACAGGTTTAGGGCGATCCTGCATGCGAATAACATGCAAAATGATCAGCTCCTGATAATTCAGCGAGCCGAGGCCACAGGTGCTGGCTACTTGTAGGCAGAAGCGCTGGAAGGCTTCATTGAAGCGGAGCAGAGTCCACTCGAATTCAGTGGTAGCGGCTTCATGCTCGGTTGTTGCCAGGTGCCAGTTACGGTAATGCTTTTGGTCAGCCATGAATGTGCTCTTGAACGTTGCCATGGATCTGGATCCTCGTGTCTTATTGATATTATAGGCAGCGGAAAACTAATGTTTTCACAGGGTGCAATAGACATTCAAGGAAAATCGGATCGACTTTAGTTATAGTAAAAGGTAATTTTATTAGAATATGGCGTAGATTCTTAATTGAAAATCGTTTAAATGCAACCTCTTTGGTTACCATTGGCTGTGAAATTCTGTAGAAAGTGCAGCTACTGCTTTTTGTGGCAAAGCTTCGACTCTGGCCTCAGGAGTCAGTAGCAATTGATCCGCCATCATGGTGAAAGCAATAAAAGTTGCCCCGCTGCCTTGTTGATCAGCGGTGATGCTGATGTGAACACCCTGTTCTGATAGTAAGCACAAAGTGGCAGACAACAGTGCGAGAAAAGTCGAGAAACCCAGCTGTTCGTTACTGAAAGAAAAGGCTTGAACCGCATTTCCTTTCAATGCCAAGCGCGCATTTGCTTCAGGGTAATCAAGCAGCCAGCGCGCGGCGCTGTATAGCTCAGTGAGAGTCAGTGGGTGCGGGTCGGCAAAGCCACCCCAGCTGGTCCCTGTAACCTGGTTGCAGGCGTTGAAATGATCCTCGTTGTGTAATCGCTGACCAAGTGTGCTCAGGCGCTCACGCAAGCCTTCCCGGGTTAGTTGTCTGGGTGGCAGCTGCATAAAATCAGCTATGCCTTTACTGCCTGGATCGTATAGCCCGTCTATTTCACCGGTGCTGATCCGGTGGTCTGTGGTGTACAGGTGTTTGAAGTCTTCAGCAGCTGTACCGGTTACGCGGGCAATAAGTTTGCAACCACTGACTCCCACGGCTGCCTCCGGGTTGGCATAGCGGTACTGACAGGCGCCGGCCAGCATCAAGGCACCACCAAAGCAACCTCTTTCATCGCCAATAAAAGCGATGCTGAGGCGACCCGGAAGGCTGTTGAAGTGATGCATCCGCTTGATGGCCCTTGCTACGGCGTACATGCCGTCGCGTGCCTGGTTCAGGTCGACGCCGGCGGAGTCGAGACACAGAATGATTACTTTCGGGTCGGATGTACTGATCAGGTCAAAAAAATCATCCAGTTCGTCACCTAGTTCACGTCCGATGGTGCCTGCCATATGCCTGGGATTATTAGCCCAGATGGCTACCAGGGTGTCTTGAAAGTAGCCGATGCATGTATTGGACAATAGCTCGGACGCAGAGTGATCCGCATGATTCAGCTCTCCAGCCAGGCGGTCAAATGTGGATGTGCTGAATGATGCGGGCATTATGCAGCAGCTCCCTTGAGACGCCTTCCCTGTTTCCTTGCGGTCTTGAGAATATCAATGGCGCCGGTTTGCTTGAATTGCTCATGATTCATCTCTACCCGATCAAGGTCATACAAATAGTTGACCATTAACCCGGCAGAGCTTTTCAGGCCGTAATTGCGTGCATTGGCGAAAGGGTTGATACGAAATATCGACGCTCCGTTGCTCAGGTGAAAGCGTGCTACAGGGTCGTAAGGCCCATCCATTTTTTTCACTTGTGATAAATAATGTAAACCGACGGCCTCCAGCCAGTCACGCACATGGGGCTGATCGTTATCAAGGTTCTGGTACTCAGTGACCAGCAGGGTACTCAGTTTCTGGTCACTGGCCAGTTGTCGTATATCTTTGGCCTGATTACCCGCCAAGAACACCAGCTGCGCTTCATCGAGTACACCAGAGCGAACAGCGTTGGCCAGGCCAGGCATGGGTGACAGCGTTGAAAACCAGCGAATATTGGGATGAACTCCCTGGATATGCTGAACTACCTGCTTGATCAGGAAATTGCCAAACGAAATGCCCTTCAGGCCAGCCTGACAATTCGATATCGAGTAGAAAATGGCAGCGCGTGCTGTGGTCGGATCGCTGACAGGTAGCTGATGGTCAAGGAAAGGGCTGATGCTGTCACTTATGTCATCAACATATGCCACCTGGACAAATATCAGGGGCTCACCGGGAAGGCTGGGGTGAAAGAAAGCAAAGCAATCCCGGTCATCGGCCAGCCTGCGTTTCAGGTCACTCCAGTCAGAGATTTCGTGGACGGCTTCGTACTGGATCAGTTTTTCCAGGATCGCAGCAGGCGTGTTCCAGTCAATACTGTGAAATTCCAGAAATCCACGATTGAACCAGCTTTGCAGGATTGATTGCAGGTCGTTATCAACCATACGAAGACGCGGGTCTTGCTTGAGCAGCGGAAGCAGGTCAGCCCGCATGTCAATCAGCGCACGCGTTCCCTCGCCGGGTACGTTAAGTAATTCGAACAAGGTGCGGCGGCCGATATTGAGGTCTTGCATTACCTGTTGATAAACCTGGGGCGACTCATCTGTTTCCAGTGACTTGAATTGGATGGAGAGAGCCTGATAGTCAGGCCTGAGGTTGAGTAGATAGGTAAAGAAATCAAGTTTTCCATGCTCATTCAACTGGCGGTAGCGGGCCAGGATATGCCGAGCAATGGCCATGGCGACGGCATCGCCCTTGCGCGTTAACAGCTCGGCGCAGTCGCGATCAATACTACGAATGCTGGACGATCCTGCAGGGTTCTCCTGTTGCCAGATTTCACGTCCACGCTCGGTGATCGAATCGATCAGTTTTCCTATCCACTTCATCGTTGACCTATCTGTTTGTTGGGCAAAAATGCCTGAGGCAGGCATCTATGAGTTTATTGTCAATCATAGTTCTATGGATATACCATCAAAAAAACAATACAAAATCAATTGAAAGTTGATTTATCTTTCCTGGTATGACTACTATCTGGCAAAACACAACAAGGGATGACCATGAATCTGTATAACAGCTTTGCGAAAGCCTTTGCCGAAAACCACGACAAAACAGCCTTGCGCGTGCCAGAGCGTGAATTGACACTGACATTCTCTGAATTGGAGCGTTTGTCTGCGCAAATGGCCAACCTGTTGCTTGAGCAGGGGCTTAATGCGGGAGATCGCGTAGCCGTGCAAGTCGAGAAAAGCCCGGAAGCTTTGGCGCTGTATCTTGCAGTGTTGCGGGCCGGTGGTGTTTATCTGCCACTGAATACAGCCTACATGCCAGATGAACTGGCGTATTTTGTGGGTAATGCTGAGCCAGGTATCGTGGTCGCTACACAGCGGCAAATGCCGGTCTTTCAGCAAATCCGGCATGACACGGGTTGTGTGTTCCAGATGCTGACTCTGGAAGCCGATGGTGGCGGTAGCCTCACCACGGCGGCACAGGTGCATGCCGAGACGTTTGCTTCTGTCGAGCGGGATGACAGTGATATAGCTGCAATCCTGTATACCTCCGGCACCACCGGGCGGCCCAAGGGGGCGATGATTTCGCATGGCAATCTGAGTAGTAACGCTCGAGTTCTGGGGGAATACTGGGGCTGGCAAAAAGATGATGTACTGCTGCATGCCCTGCCTATCTTTCATGTGCACGGATTGTTTGTGGCTTGCAATATCTCATTGAGCCAGGGTACCGAGATGATCTATCTCTCCCGGCTGGATATTGACGAAATGATCAGGCAGCTACCGGCCAGCACTGTGTTGATGGGAGTGCCAACCTTCTATACACGGCTGCTCGCAGATCCGCGCTTTGATAGCGAGCTGGTCAAAAATATGCGCCTTTTCGTATCCGGTTCTGCTCCCTTACTGGAGGAGACGTTTGCGGAGTTTGAAGCCAGAACTGGGCACCAAATCCTTGAGCGTTACGGGATGACAGAAACTGGAATGAACACGTCAAACCCGCTCAATGGTGAGCGCTTACCTGGAACTGTAGGTTTTCCGCTGCCAGGTACATCAGTACGCATAGTTGATGCTGATGGCAAGGTGCTGGCGGCCAATGAAGTGGGTTCACTGCAGGTTAAAGGGCCGAATGTTTTTGCTGGTTACTGGCGGATGCCTGAAAAGACAGCCAGCGAGTTCAGTTCCGATGGTTATTTCATCACTGGCGATCTCGGCAAAATAGATGATCAGGGCTATGTCTCCATTGTTGGTCGGGAAAAAGACTTGATTATCAGTGGTGGTTACAACATTTATCCGAAAGAAGTAGAGATGGTGCTCAACGAGATTGATGGCGTTCTGGAGTCAGCTGTGTTCGCTTTCAAGGATAAGGATTTTGGTGAGGGTGTGGCTGCAGCGATAGTCACTGACGGCTCTGCAAGCGTCACTGATACGGCTATCAAAGGGATTTGTAAGGGTCGGCTTGCTGGCTACAAGCTGCCCAGGAAAATAGTGATGTTGGAGGAGTTGCCACGCAACACAATGGGCAAGGTGCAGAAAAACATACTTCGTGAAAAGTACGGCAGTTGAATCCTGATGTGGCTCTGGCTGGCTCCGTTGTGAAGCCACGTCTGGATTCCCGTGACCGGTTGCTTGTTCGTGGTGCGACATGTAACCGCTTTGGAGGGCTTTTGCCCTCCTTTTTTTTGGTTCATCGCGGGTTAGCGTGAAAAAGTAGGAGACGGCGGTAAAACCGGTTAGTTTTGAGTTCGCCAAAACAACAAAATTAACCAATTCACCGCCGTCCCTATGAATGCTAATCCTCTTG
>SKFV01000270.1 GCA_007117785.1 Pseudomonas sp. | reverse complement strand
TCACAGCGTCACCCTCTATTACCCGGCCAAAGACGGCAAAACCTACCAACTCAATTTTATTGATACGCCCGGTCACGTTGACTTTCACTACGAGGTCAGCCGTTCCTTGGCGGCTTGCGAGGGTGCCCTGCTGGTAGTGGATGCGGCTCAGGGGGTAGAAGCCCAGTCGGTTGCCAACTGCTATACCGCCATCGAGCAGGGCCTGGAAGTCATGCCGGTGCTGAACAAGATCGATCTACCGCAGGCTGAGCCGGAGCGCGTTATGCGCGAGATCGAAAGTGTGATTGGCATTGATGCCACCGATGCAGTGGTGTGCAGTGCGAAAAGCGGCCTGGGTGTTGAGGATGTACTCGAGCGTCTGGTTGCTGTCATTCCGCCGCCCACTGGCGAAATCGAAGCGCCGCTGCAGGCCCTGATCATCGATTCATGGTTTGATAATTATCTCGGCGTGGTCTCGCTGGTGCGAATCCGCCAGGGCCGCATCAAGAAAGGCGACAAGGTGCTGGTCAAATCGACCGGAAAACAGCACCAGGTGGACAGCGTCGGCGTATTTAATCCCAAGCATACCTCCACCGTAGATCTCAAGGCTGGTGAGGTAGGCTTTATTATCGCTGGTATCAAGGACATTCACGGTGCTCCGGTGGGTGACACTCTGACTCTGGCGGCAACCCCGGATGTGGATCCCTTGCCCGGTTTCAAACGGGTAAAGCCGCAGGTGTATGCTGGTCTGTTCCCGGTCAGCTCGGATGATTTCGAGGATTTTCGCGAGGCGCTGCAAAAGCTGACCTTGAACGACGCCGCTTTGCAGTTCGAGCCTGAGAGTTCGGATGCACTGGGTTTTGGCTTTCGTATTGGCTTTCTCGGCATGCTGCACATGGAAATCATCCAGGAGCGGCTGGAGCGGGAATACGACCTGGATCTGATTACCACTGCCCCTACGGTAGTCTTCGAGGTGGTGAAGAAGGATGGCGAGGTAATCTACGTCGACAACCCGTCTTACCTGCCGGATCCTTCCATGATCGAGGAAATGCGCGAACCGATAGTACAGGCCAATATTCTGGTACCACAGGATCACCTGGGCAGCGTGATCACCCTGTGCGTCGAGAAGCGTGGCGTGCAGCGCGACATGGTTTTTCTCGGTAATCAGGTTCAGGTTATCTATGACCTGCCGATGAATGAGGTGGTGTTGGATTTCTTTGACCGGTTGAAATCCGTTAGCCGTGGTTACGCCTCGCTGGATTACAGCTTTGACCGTTTCCAGGCCGCCAATCTGGTGAGACTGGACGTGTTGATCAACAGTGAGAAGGTCGATGCGCTGGCGTTGATTGTGCATCGGGAAAACGCAGCGGGCAAAGGCCGGCAATTGGTTGAGAAAATGAAGGAACTGATCCCGCGGCAAATGTTCGATGTCGCTATTCAGGCGGCAATTGGCGGGCAGGTAGTCGCTCGCTCGACGGTGAAAGCACTGCGCAAGAACGTAACCGCGAAATGTTATGGTGGTGACGCCAGTCGGAAGAAAAAGTTGCTGGAAAAACAGAAAGCGGGCAAGAAGCGCATGAAGCAGGTGGGGAGCGTAGAAATACCCCAGGAAGCCTTCCTCGCCGTACTCAAGGTTGATAACTAGGAAGGCACACTCCGCTCATGCATATTGATTTTCCCTTGATTCTGGTTCTGGCAGTTGCCATTACCGGTGCTCTGGCCCTGCTTGATCGTCTCTGGCTGGCGCCGCGTCGCGCCGCTGCGGTCGAGCGCTACGAGCGGTCGGTGGATGTAGCCGATCCGCAAACCAGCGAGAAGCTGGCCCATGAGCCATTGGTTATCGAATATGCCAAATCCTTCTTTCCGGTGTTGGCGATCGTATTGATACTGCGCTCTTTTCTGGTTGAGCCCTTTCAGATTCCATCGGGCTCCATGAAGCCGACTTTAGCAGTGGGTGACTTTATCCTGGTCAACAAGTTTGCCTATGGTGTGCGTTTGCCAGTGATCGATACCAAGATTATTCCGGTGACTGATCCGCAGCGTGGCGAAGTGATGGTGTTTCGTTACCCCAATGATCCGCGGATCAACTATATTAAACGGGTAATCGGCTTGCCTGGGGATCATGTGGTCTATGCTGATAAAGAGTTCTGGATTAACGGCGAGCGTATCGAGCAAGAATTAATCGAGCGCCGGGTGGATGACGAGATTCCGCCCGGTCATCCGTTACGAGCCGTTGCTCAGGTTGAGTTGCGCGAGGAGTTCATTGGTGCTCAGCCGCATCAGATACGGCTGAAACAGTTGTCACCGGCACCCGCAGAGCAAGAGTGGACAGTGCCGGACGGGCACTACTTTATGGTTGGCGATAACCGCGATAACTCCAATGATAGTCGTTACTGGAGTTCGCCGGATATTGATGAGCCCTTGTGGGGTATGGTGCCAGACAACTATATTGTCGGTAAGGCCTTTGCCGTATGGATGCACTGGCCGGAACCCAAGTTGCGCAACTTGCCCAGTTTCTCGACTGTGTCGCGGATCAACTGAGCCGGCGCAGCCGAGTATCACGGATAACAGTCTGGCCTGAGGCCGGGTTTACAGAATACCAACAACGGACGTAACGAGGCTATCATGCGCCACTCTCAGAAAGGCATGTCGTTTTTTGGCTGGCTCGCCATCATTACCCTGATCGTGTTTGGTCTGGTCATTGTGATGAAACTGGCACCCATTTATATGGACCACTTCTCACTGCGCAAGATTGTCACATCGGTGAATGATGATCCGACCCTGAATATCAACTCGCTGCGGGATATGAACCGGCATATCGAGCGGGGCATGCAGATAAACAGTATCCGCGACATTAATGCAAGCGAGGCGATTGAAGTGACGTCCAGCGGCACTGACACCTATACTGTGGTGATCAAGTATGAAGTGCGCTCGCCGCTGCTGAACACCGTGGACCTGCTAGTCCATTTTGATGAAACCCATATTGTCAGACCGATCAAGTGAGTAACAGGCTAGACCAACTGGAACGCAAGATAGGCTATACCTTCAAGGATCAGGAGCTGCTGACGCTGGCCCTGACGCACCGGAGTCTCGGTGGGCGCAATAACGAGCGACTCGAGTTTCTGGGTGACTCGGTACTGAATTTTGTTGCTGCCGAGGCTCTCTTTGAACGTTTCCCCCAGGCACGCGAAGGGCAGTTATCTCGCCTGCGTGCGCGCCTGGTCAAGGGCGTGACCCTGGCCGAACTGGCCAAAGGTTTCGAGCTGGGTGACTTTCTTCGTCTCGGTTCGGGCGAACTGAAAAGTGGTGGGTTTCGTCGTGAATCCATCCTCGCCGATGCGACTGAAGCCATTATTGGTGGTATCTACCTCGACAGCGGTATGGATGTGGCTCGCGAGCGCGTGCTGCATTGGCTGACCGCGCATATCGAGAGCCTGACCCTGGTCGACAACAACAAGGACGCCAAGACCCGTCTGCAGGAATATCTGCAGTCACGGCACTGTGAGCTACCGCGTTATGAAGTGATTGAAAGCAGCGGTGATGCGCATTGCCGCAGCTTCAAAGTGGACTGCCGTATCAGTTTGCTCAACGAACCTACCTTCGGTGCCGGCAACAGTCGGCGCCTCGCTGAACAACAAGCGGCCCAGCAGGCACTGATTGCCCTGGGCGCGGAGAAAGTCGATGACTGAAGCAGTATCGCGTTGTGGCTATGTGGCCATTGTTGGCCGGCCCAATGTGGGCAAGTCGACACTACTCAACCATATTCTTGGCCAGAAACTGGCGATTACCTCACGCAAGCCGCAAACCACACGACACACCTTGCTGGGTATCAAAAGCGAGGGTGCAGTACAAGCGATCTACGTGGATACTCCCGGCCTGCACAAGGACAAAGAAAAAGCCCTCAACCGCTTTATGAACAAGAGTGCCAGCCAGGCCCTGCGGGATGTCGATGTCGTGCTTTTTGTGGTGGATCGCTTGCGCTGGACCGATGAAGACGACATGGTCCTTGAGCGCGTGCGCCATGTACAGTGTCCGGTACTGCTGGTCGTCAACAAAGTTGACCGGATGGACGACAAGAAGCAGTTGCTGCCACACCTGGAATGGCTCACGACCCAGCTGCCTGAGGCTGAAGTGGTGCCCGTGTCGGCGTTGCAAGGGCGCAATATCGAACACCTGGAAGCCCTGATTGCAGAGCGCTTGCCGGAAAGCGAGCATTTTTACCCCGACGATCAGTTGACCGACCGTAGTTCACGCTTTCTGGCGGCCGAATTGATTCGCGAGAAGGTTATGCGCCAACTGGGTGCCGAGATTCCCTACCAGGTCACGGTTGAGATCGAGCAGTTCAAGCAGGAAGGCAAGATCCTGCATATTCATGCGCTGATTCTGGTAGAGCGAGAAGGTCAGAAGAAAATCATTATTGGCGATGGTGGTGACCGGATGAAAAAGATCGGTCAGGAAGCGCGTCTGGACATGCAGAAACTGTTCGGCAGCAAGATCATGCTGAACATGTGGGTCAAGGTAAAACGTGGCTGGTCTGACGACGAGCGCGCCTTGAGTTCTCTGGGTTACACCTTCGATCGCTGATCATGGCCGCGGCCAATACCCTGATACCCGCCTATGTCCTGCACAGCCGGCCCTACCGTGACACCAGTGCGCTGGTCGATCTGCTGACCTTGCAGCAAGGCCGCCAGCGTGTGGTCTGGCGTGGCGCGCGAGGTGGACGCAAAGGCAGCCTGTCGCCGCAACCTTTCCAGCCACTATTGCTCAGCCTGAGCGGACGTGGCGAACTGAAAACCCTGCAACAGGCCGAGCGCGCCGGCTCATTCCCCGCTTTGCAGGGCAATGCCCTATTCAGCGGCCTGTATCTGAACGAATTGCTTACCCGTTTGTTGTTGACGGATGAGCCGCAACCATTGATCTTTGCCAGTTATCAAGGCGCCATTCAGAGGCTTGCCGAGCAGCAACCACTGGAACCCCTGTTGCGGCGCTTCGAGTGGCTATTGCTCAATGAATTGGGCTATGGCTTCAGCCTGCAACAGGATGCCGCCGGGCAGCCACTGCAAGTTGGCTTATACTATCAATGGCAGGCCGAGCAAGGTCTGTTGCCCGTTGCCGCCGGTCAGCCGGGTATACCGGGTGCCGCGCTGCTGGCGATGGCCGCCGATGACTGGCAGGCAATAGAAACCCTGCGTTGGGCTAAGCGCCTCATGCGTCAGGCCCTGGCCGTTCATCTGGGTGATAAACCATTGCACAGCCGCCAACTTTTTACTGTTAGCAAGGAATCCGACCATGAGTGACCGAGTTCTGCTGGGGGTCAATATTGACCATATCGCTACCGTACGCCAGGCCCGTGGTACTCGATATCCCGACCCGGTGCAGGCCGCCATCGAGGCAGAGCAGGCAGGTGCTGATGGGATTACCGTACATTTGCGGGAAGATCGCCGGCACATTCAGGAGCGCGATGTGCGTCTGCTCGCCGAGGTGCTGCAGACACGGATGAACCTTGAGTTGGCGGTGACCGATGCCATGCTGGCTTTTGCCGGTGACATCCGCCCGGCGCATGTTTGCCTGGTCCCTGAGAAGCGCGAGGAGCTGACCACTGAAGGTGGCCTGGATGTGATCGGTAACCAGGCGCGAGTCCAGGCTGCCGTCGAGCAATTGACCGAGCAGGGAAGCGAGGTGTCCTTGTTTATCGACCCCGATCTGGCCCAGATCGATATGGCCCGTCGTCTTGGGGCGCCGGTGATTGAACTGCACACCGGGCACTACGCCGATACTCAGGGTGCTGAGCAGGCTGCAGCGCTCAAGGCGATTCGTCAGGCTGCGGCGCATGCACGCAAGCTGGGTCTGGTTGTTAATGCCGGGCATGGCCTGAACTATCACAATGTCGAGCCTATTGCGGCCATTGATGGCATGTGCGAGCTGAATATTGGTCACGCTATTATTGCGCGGGCCCTGTTTTCCGGGCTGGCTGCTGCGGTACGTGACATGCGCACACTGATTACGGCGGCTCAGCAGCGATGATTCGTGGTATCGGTACGGATCTGGTTCAGGTCGGGCGTATCGAGGCCGTGCTGACACGCCAGGGTGAGCGCTTTGCCCGCCGCATTCTGACCCCGAATGAATTTGCCCGTTTTCAGGCCCATGGTCAGCCAGGGCGTTTTCTGGCCAAGCGCTTTGCTGCCAAGGAGGCGATCCTCAAGGCGCTGGGTACCGGCCTGGCGGCAGGTATGTCCTGGCAACACCTGCAAATTGACCGTGACGAAGCCGGCGCTCCCCTGGTAAGCCTGACAGGCTCTGCCGCCGAACGTCTGGCCGCCGGTGGCGGCGGACGCATGCTGCTGTCGCTCAGTGATGAGCGCGAGCAGGCGCTGGCTTTTGCCGTCTGGTCACAGGAATGAGGTTTCCGTCGCCGCCTGCTGCAGGCGGCGAATAGCTGCGAGCAATTCACGTACCGCCAGATTGGCTGGTTGATCGTTTTTCAGCAGGTTTTCTACCTTCAGGCAATGTTGCCGCAGATCAGGCACCCCACAATAGCGACTGGCCCCATGCAGCCGATGCACTCTTTCCAAGAGTCGTTCAGGGTCATTATTGCTCAAGGCCAGACTGATTTCGCTCTGCTCCTGCTCCAGTGAGGCCAGTAGCATGGCCAGCATGTCACGAGCCAGTTCCGGCTTGCCTGCAGCCAGGCGCAAGCCCTCGCGGGCATCCAGCACGGGCGGGCGGTTGGCGATATCAGGCGCGTCTTCGCTACTGGCCGGCGGGCGGCTGCTTTGCAGTCCGTCGCCAGGTAGCTGACCGGTCCATTTCTGGATGCATTGCACCAGTTGCTCGGGATTGGTCGGCTTGCTCAGATAATCATTCATGCCGCATTTCAATAATTGCCGGCGCTCATGCGCCAGAGCGTGGGCAGTCAGGGCAACAATCGGCACCGGGTCCAGCCCGGCTTGCTCTTCACGCAGGCGCAGTTCGGCGGTCGTTTGCGGGCCGTCCAT
>SKFV01000288.1 GCA_007117785.1 Pseudomonas sp. | reverse complement strand
TTCGTAGATGACCAAACAATTGTTGTCAAGAAATATCTTAGTGATGAATCGGTAGAGTTTGAACTCGAACCAAACAACATTTCAGTTGGGTACATTGTTGATGAGTCTATTGTGAACTCTCAGCAGGATCCATCTCTATTAGATAATGCTAATGGTTCTCCAAATGAAAATGCCCCGGGTGCTGATAGACTACTCCTTGTCCCCCGTTTGATTGCAAGACCAACAACTGAAGCAGAGGCTGATTCTGAGTTTTTCATTCTTCGCCGATATGAAAACGGAGAAGCAGTAGAAACTCGTGACGTGACTCAGTTCAATTCCATTGCACAAGAAATGGCAAGAAGAACCTATGAGACACATGGTGACTATACAAAGAAGCCTTTCCAGTTTGAGATTCAACGTCGAGCAGAGACTGGCGACTTCTTTATTGAAATGGGCGAAGGCACTGCATACTCAAAAGGTTATCGCGTTTCAAATGACACAAAACGCTTCTTTAGAGTTCCTGATGTAGAAACAACTGACACAGTTTCTGCACAACCAATCAACTTTGACTATGGCGGGTTTGTTCGTGTGTTGAGTGTTGAAGGTAATGTTCCTCTTAGAACATTCCAAAATGTTCCATTGACTGATGGTAGTTTCAATGTGATAGGTTCTGCTATCGTAAAGAATCTGATCGGCGATAAGCTCTATCTTTTTGGTATTCGTATGAACACAGGACAGAACTTTTCCTCTGTTGTGTATGTCGGAACAGGCGGAACTGGACGAATTGAGATTGCACCGAAGGTAATCAATTCATCTGAATCTACTCTGATCTTTGACATGAACAGACCATTCACAAAAGAACTAGAGAACATTCAGTTTTCTATTCGCAAGACGGTAGAAACTTCAACTGACGGCAATGGTGACTTTGAGTTGATTCCAGGTCCCGATGAAGTGTTCAATCAAGACACTCTAAAAGATCTTGTTGTGATCACGCGAACTTCTACACTTGAGCAAGTTGCAATTGCATCAGCGGAGTTGTTGTCAAATGGGAACCTGTTTATCAACACGACAGTGGCAAACAGAGACGTAAAAGTTTATTTCAATGCAAGACAAACTAGTGTCACTCCAAGAGTGAAGCAAGTATTCAATGTGTTTGTCAAGACGACTTACTCAAATGCAACATCTATCTATACACTTGGCATACCAGATGCAATTGAACTTCTTGAAGTCAAAGATCCAGAAGGAAACGACTTCACGTCCAGTTTTAAGTTGGTCACCAATCAAAAAGATGATTTCTACGATCATTCATACATAGAAAAAATCCCTGGCACGCCGAATCCACCTGAACAGTTGTTGACAGTCAGATTTAAAACGTTTAGAATAGATGCTACCAGTGGCGTGAATCTATTCACTGTTGAAAGTTATTCAAATGTAGACGTCAAAGACATTCCACACTTTGACACACAAGATGGTCAAAACTTTGATCTGAAATCTTGCATTGATTTCAGACCATACCGACTGCCAGCTGCTGCTTATTCTACCAATGAAGGTGGTGCAACTGTTCTGACAGAAACAAGCCCAAAACTTCCTGCTGCGACAGATCAAGTGTTTTCTTCTGGGATCAGCTATCTGGTTCCTTCTGTCAACACAAGTGGTTCAGCGGATGTCACATACTATTCAAGCAGAGTTGACTACATCATAGGTAGTTCATACGGGCGCTTCAAGTATGTTACTGGCGGTGAAGCTGGATCTTCTGGCGGAAGACTCGAAACAAAAGAAAACACCATCATTGCCGAAGTTAGAGTTCCTGGCTTTCCGCTTTTGTCATCAGAAGAAGCATTTAGGTTGAACCGTAGAGGTGAAACCATTTCATTGTCTGCTAAAACTGTTTCTACTTACACAATGAAAGACATTGACAAGATATCAAGAAAACTTGATCGACTTGTCTATTATGTCACATTGTCTGCTCTTGAAACAACAACTGCGAACATGTTGATTCAAGACGAGAATGGTAATAATAGGTTTAAGAATGGCATCATAGTCGACCCATTCACTGATCTATCTATTGCTGATGTTTCTGACCCAAGTTTCAACTCTTCGGTTGACGTTTCAGAAACATCTCTCAGACCAAGTCTGAAACAGTTTCCATTGGATCTGAGAGCCAAAGACACTGATGGAACTGATACGATAGGTCCAGTTACGACACTATCTTCAAATCGTATTGTTCGATTCTTGAAACAGCAGTATGCAACTAGCTTTAGATCCTGTACAAGCAATGTCTACAGCTTCATTGGTGTGGGTGCTCTGACACCTGAGTATGATGTTGCCTATGACACTGTTACAAATCCAGTTGAACTAGATCTCGATCTTGCACAACCATTCATTGACTTTACAGAGGCTCTGAGTGAATTTGTCCCATTGACGTCTGAACAATCTGTTCTATTGAGACAATGGAATGAAACATCGACTTCACAAGTTGGTAGTGGTAAGAGAAGAAGAACAGTCACAACAACACAAACATTCCAAGAATGGGAAGACATATTTAGAGAACTGAGTGTCACTCCTGGTGATGTTGAAGAAAACTTTGTTGGTGACTTTGTAACAAACTTCCAGTTCAGACCTTTCATCCGTTCTCGTGAAGTTCAGATTGAAATGTATGGATTGAGACCTAATACTCGCCACTATTTCTTCTTTGATGAAATTGATGTAGATGCACACATTGCACCCGGTCGGTTTGCACAAGATGTTGCTGGGAATCTAGCTCAAAGAGTTGTGAGAAATGGCAGCTATGGCTCCTCAATTAGAACAAATGAAAACGGTGAACTGTTTGCAATCTTTAGAATTCCCGAATCAACTTTCTTTGTAGGAGAACGGGAACTTGTCATTGCTGATGTTGATTCGTTTGAAAACATTGATAGTGCGGCAGCATCTATAGGTAAACTAAAGTACAATGCATACAACTTTGATGTCGAAAAGGCTGGACTTACTCTGTCAACAAGATTTCCTGACATTCAAGTTCTAGAAGAACGTTCTACAAGAACAGTTATGACAAGAGAAGTTCAGAGAGGCCGGAGAAATAAATGTCCTCTTGCACAAACATTCTTTGTCAAGGACACAATGACACGAAATGCTGATGCTCTTTTTGTCAGTGGAATCGATCTATACTTCAAGAGAAAGAGTCCGACTAATGGCGTCACTATTCAGATTCGAGAAGTTGAGAATGGATATCCTGCATGGGAAGTTGTTGCTTTCGGAAAGAAACACCTTCGTTCATCTGAAGTCAATGTTTCAGATGATGGAACAGTAGCCACTCAAGTAATCTTTGATGCTCCAGTGAGATTAGATGCTGAAAAGGAATACTCTATTGTCATTCAACCAGATGCTGATGATCCAGACTACCTGATTTTTACAACAAAACCAGGTGGCGTAGATCTTGCAACTGGTGCCTCTGTAAATGCTGACTGGGGTGATGGTGTGCTATTCACATCAACAAACAACCGCGCATGGACTGCCTATCAGGATGAAGACATCAAATTTGACATGTATCGCTACAACTTCAATGTGAACATCGGCACCGTAGAGCTTGAAACAACCGACTATGAGTTCTTTCGTCTTGGTGCAACATCAGGCAAGTTCAGAAATGGCGAGTTTGCGTATGCATTCAAAGGAACTGCTACATTTGCTGTTAATCTGTCAACAGCCACAAACACAGTGACTGGTTCTGGTCTATCAACATATGACCAAGGTGACTATTTCTATGTAGAAAATTCACAAGGTGACAAAGAAATCTTTGGCGTTGTTTCGATTGTTTC
Organism: Pseudomonas sp.; assembly: GCA_007117785.1. GTDB lineage: Bacteria > Pseudomonadota > Gammaproteobacteria > Pseudomonadales > Pseudomonadaceae > Halopseudomonas. Next base: position 3,262 of record SKFV01000288.1, on the reverse strand, counting down.
TAATAACGAAATAGTAGTGGATAAAATTCCTACATTCGGTGGCACATTCCAATCACGCCCAATCGTTGCTGGTGAAGTCGCATATTTCAATCCAAGAAAACCTGATCTTCTCATTCTTGAAAAATCATCTGCAAGAGAAGCAAGAATCTTCACAGCAACTGATATTGTTAGAGGCTTGGACAGTGATGCAACTGGTCAAATAGGAACTGTTGATAACATTGAACTCAGTTACATCCAGTCAATGATCAATCGCGTCACTGATGCAAACACTGATGTGAAGATTGCAGTAAAGGCAATAGATCCATTGGCGCAACAAAGTCTGCCATACATTCGAGAATTTGAGTTTGCTGCGAATAAAGCATTCAATGAACGCGGGTGCATCATTTACAGTAAATCAAATGACACTGATCAAGAGAAGAACTTGCGTCTTGTGCTTACTTTAGAAAAGGAAGACATTCCGACCACAACACCTGTTGTTGACATTGAAACTGCGCAGTTGTTTGCTTACATCTATCAGATTACAAATGATCCCGATACAACAGCAAAGTACATTTCAAAGAAGGTTGAGCTGCAAGAAGGGTTTGATGCAGAAGACTTTAGACTCTATGTGACTGGATATCGACCAGTTGGAACTGACATCAAAACCTACATTCGTGTGAAGAATGATGCAGACCCAGTGTCGTTGAGAAACAACCCGTGGATTGAACTTGAGGCTATATCTGGTGGCGATTTGTTCTCAAGCACTTCGAACACGAGTGACTTCAACGAGTTTGTGTTTGAGATTCCTGCTTCTGCTAAAAATAGTGGTGTTGTTGAATACTCAAATGATACTGGCACATACACGGGCTACCGTTCATTTGCAATTCGCATTGATCTATTGTCTGATAATGTCGCCAATGTTCCGAAAGTTCTTGACTACAGAGGGATTGCATTCGAATGATACGAGACTCACATTCAAAGGCATTGGTAGAAACTGATGTCACCGAACTACAAAAATACAGAAGAGAAAAGAAAAAAGAGAAAGAGTTCCAGCAACTCAAAGAAGAAGTTCGTTCATTGAGGGTGTGTATAAATAATCTAAATAATACGATACAAAAATTGGAGTCTAGATTGTGAGCAACACAAGTATTACAAACGTTCAAAACTCTGATACATTTCAGGTTTGGATCAATAAAACAAACGAACTTGTTGATCTAGTCAACTCTAATGTGCTGTTAGCTGGTCTTGGCTCACCAGTTGAGGTTACTGGCAATGCAGCTATTACTGGAACATTCACTGCAAACACATTGACATCTAGCAATGGAACTATTGGAAATCTGTCAGTTCTTACTCTAGAAAGAGCAGTTGATTCTGATGAACAAATCGTTTCATCTTCACCAATGAAGATTCAAAGCAGCATTGAAAACATCTTTGATCTACAGACTTCATCTGGCAATAAGCCAATTTTACGGATGATCAATGGTGGCAATGCAAGATGGGTTATTGGCCAACAAACAGTTTCTTCGTCATCTGGATTTGGAATCGGCACAGAAGGTGCATCAACCCCACAAGTAACAATCAGTCAATCAGGTAGGCTTGCTGCAAATGAACTTCAAGGCAATGGCTCATTGCTGACTAATCTGAATGCAAATAATGTTTCTAGTGGGACGCTCAATGCTGCTAGAATTCCAAACTTGAATGCAGATAAAATCACTGCTGGGACACTTAACCCTGATAGAATACCCAATCTCAATGCTGATAAGATAACTTCGGGCAGACTCAACATAGAAAGAGGGGTAAGAGCTTCTGATGCAACTGCTGGGCTACCTCAATATAATGGTCACGTAAGGTCGCCAGCACGGTTTTATGGCGGTACATCAAACCCAAGTAATTCATCATCATCTAATCGAATGAATTATGATGGACCTTTTCATGCTACAACATTAACTGCTATAGGTAATATCAGTGCATCTACATTCAATGGGTTTGTACCTGCAAATGCTGCGACCAATATAACTGCTGGAAATGGTTTATCTGGTGGTGGCCCGCTTGGATCTAATATTACAATAGATATTGCTGAAGCAAGTGTTGGTGAAGCAACTGCTGGAACTAGTTCATCTAAAACCATGACTCCACGTAGAACTGCAGCTGCAATTACCGCAAGAGCTATGCCAGTCGGTGCTGTGTACATACAGTTTCCCGGTTATAGCGCACCTAGTTCTCTGTTCGGTGGTTCATGGTCTGCTATATTTGACAATGAAGGCATATTCTTCAGGACACCTGGAAACAACGCAACAGCATTCGGTGCAGGTATTCAATTAGATCAAATTCAAAGAATATTTGGTGAAATCGGTAATACTAATGGACATGGTTTTGAGGGTCTTAGAGGTACAAAAGTAGCTACAGGTCCATTTTCTGCTAGAAATAATGTCGGAGATCGAACAGGGAGGTCAGCCTCGAGCAATCAAACAAGAATTATTAGATTTGATACCAATGATGATCCTAACGTAAGATCTGGCACCGAAACAAGACCGAGAAACAGAACAATCCGCGTCTGGGTAAGAACTGCATAAGGAGCTATAGAATGGAATATATAAGAATCAAAGATAATATCGTAGTAGAACTTATATCAGCACCAAAAAAACCAAATGGCGCATGGAAAGAAGTTAGTCTACATGATGGTATTCATATTGGCGATGATATACGAATGTTCGATACCAAATGGAATCTGAAACCAATTGTTCAGCTAGTAAGCGAAGGTTTGATAGACTTAGAAAAGTCGGATGGTAATGATGGTTTGCCTGCTGGAACTGTATTGCAAAAAATAGAAAATGATTCTTTAGTATATAAAAATGAATACGATTTTGCTAAAGAAGGTTCTATCAAGCTAGAACTAATGCAATACTTAGATGACGACAAGAAAACAATAAAGACTGCTGAAACATTTGAAAAACTCGTTGAGATCGGAAAGATCACAAAAAAAGAAGCAATAGAGTATCAAAAAGATGAAGCCAGAAAAAACCGAAATGAGATGTTAGATGAACTTGACTTTGTTGTGATGAATCCACTGAGATGGAACTCATTCAGCTCAAGCCAACAAGAAGCCATAGCAGTTTATCGTCAGCAACTTCTTGATGTCCCTCAGCAAAAACACTTTCCTAACAACATTGATTGGCCAATCAAACCAGATTTTATATAAGATAAATCTATTATACCATACCTTCGGATTATGTCAACAAAAAAGATGATAAATAGAACAATAAACACGCATGAAAGAGTATAG
>SKFV01000380.1 GCA_007117785.1 Pseudomonas sp. | reverse complement strand
GCCCCCGGCTTTATCGAAACCGAAATGACTGCCAGCATGAAACCGGAAGCGCTGGAAAAAATGACCGCGGGCATTCCGCTCAAGCGCATGGGCAAACCCGAAGAGATTGCCCACTCCGCGGCCTATCTGTTCGAGAACGATTTCTATACCGGCCGCATGCTGGAACTGGACGGCGGCCTGCGCCTCTGACCGGTTCAACGCAAAACGGGCGCCCATGGCGCCCGTCAGCTTGATAAGCTGACAATTATTACCAGTTAACGCCCAATGCCAACCGGTAACGGCGATCATTGATATCCGTGCCCTGTGAACCACGCAGGTAATCCCAGTCAGCCAATATGCTGAGAGTCATCCAGCTGTTCAGTAAATAACGCACACCCAGGTCAGCATCAACGCTGTAGCGAATCAGCGCATCATCGGCAATCACGGTTTCCGCATTGTGGAACAGTTCAAAGCGCTTGCCCCAGAGGAAACGGCGGTAGCTCCACTCAAGTGCTACGGCAGATGCATCCAGTCTCTCACCACTGCGCTCCTCAATTTCAATGAAGTCCAGGCGAGCAGCGGTCTCGAAACGGCCCAGAGGATTATTCCACCATTCATAACCCGGGCCCATACCTATCTGACGGCGCGAGGCGATGTCACCCAGATAATCACGCCGATAACCCACGCTGGTCTGCCAGAACCATTTTTCGGCAAAGAACCAACTCAAGTCATAGTCCGTTTCCCAGGTATGCCGGATCTTGTTGCCATCACTGACATCGCGCTCGTACTCGGCACCAAAGCCATGCCGCCAGTCACCCATACGTACTTGCGTATCCATCGCCAAGTCAAGATCCCGGCGCTTGGTATCCGAGTCACGCAAGTCCAACGCCGCTCTGGCATTACCTTCCCAGCGCGCCTCGGCAATCAATGGCTGCGGGGCCAGAACCTGACGCAAGGCAGACAAGGCAACCACCTCCGCCTCACCGTTCTGCAGCACCACCTTACCGGGCTCATCCGAGGCCTTTACCCCTTGCACCCGATCAGTCTGATCAGCGCGACGCACCATTAAGGGCCCATCCGCTTCCAGCGTGACCACACGACTGAGATTGACCGTCAAGGCCCCGGCAAACTCGGTACGTATAAGCACCTTGCCGCCTTCAATCCAGTCGATCTTTCCGGTGATCCGGTCCCCGTTATCCAGCCACAGAGTATCGGCCTGTGACAAAGACCCCCAACCCAACAACAGACCCAAGCAGACAGCACGTAACATCAGATACACTCAATCAGTCAATAAATTCAGGTGCCATTATCCATGAGTAGGGTGCAATCAACAAACCACGACACCTCGCTTGAACTGGCTTACCAGAGCTTCCTGCAGCAGCTAGCGGCCATACCACATGGTCATATCTGCACCTATGGCGTTCTGGCGCAGCAGTGCGGTTATGCGCGCGGTGCGCGCCTGATTGCGCGCTGGCTCAGCCGGCTGCCACCCGACACCCGATTGCCATGGCACCGGGTCATCAATGCCCAAGGTAAATTGTCACTGAATAAAAACAGCAGCAGTGGCAAGGAACAATATCAACGCCTGCTTGCCGAAGGCATAATTGCCCGCAACGGTCGCATTGACCTCAAGCACTATGGCTGGCCCAAAGCCTTTTTCACCTCTCTCTGAACAGGATTCAGTATGGCGTCCACGGATGACCAAACAGTGACACCTCAAGCCGGCGAAGGTTTGCGGGTTTATCTCAACCCACGCGTACTGGGGATGCTGTTTCTGGGCTTTTCCGCCGGCCTGCCATTGTTGCTGGTGGGCGGTACTTTTAGCGCCTGGCTGCGCGACATTGGCGTTGAGCTGGCCGCTATCGGTTTTCTGAGCTGGGTAGGCATGGCCCATTCGATCAAGGTGCTCTGGGCCCCCTTGATTGATCGCGTGCCAGTACCCTTGCTGACCCGCTGGATTGGTCGCCGACGGGCCTGGATGTTACTGGCCCAGCTAGTGATTGCCGGTTCACTCCTCGGCATGGCGCTGACTGACCCACGCGAACAACTGACCCTGGTTGCTATTTTTGCCGTGCTCGCCGCCTTCGGCTCGGCAACCCAGGATATTGCCATCGATGCTTACCGGGTTGAGGCAGAAGCACGGCATCGGCAAGCAGCCATGGCAGCTACCTATGTCACCGGCTACCGGGTCGCCGTCCTTGCTGCCGGGGCTGGTGCACTTCACATAGCCAGCCTGGACAGCTGGACCCTGGCCTATACGGCGATGGCCGTGCTGATGGGCGTGGGTATGATAACGACAATGATCATTTCCGAGCCGGCGGTGCAGGTAACTGAGGCCACCAAGGAGCTTGAGGAGCGGATCACCAACTACCTGGCACAAACATCCCACCAAAGCTGGCAGCGCGAAATAAGCGCCTGGTTTATCGGCGCCTTCGTCAGCCCCTTTGCCGACTTTTTTCAGCGTTACGGCAAAGTCGCCTTGCTGATCCTGTTATTTATTGGCTGTTTTCGTATCAGTGACATCTTTATGGGTGTGATGGCCAACCCTTTCTATCTGGATCTGGGCTTCACCAAAGCCGAAATTGCCAATATTGCCGCCGCGTTCGGCCTGGCTATGACGCTTGGCGGTGCGGCCCTGGGCGGGGTACTGGTAGCCCGCTTTGGTATTGCCCCGATTCTGATCTTTACCGCCTTTATGGCGCCGGCGACCAACCTGACCTTTGCCTGGCTAGCCTATATTGGCCCGCAGCAATACGGCCTGATCATGGCCATCATTGCCGATAACGTGACTGGGGGTATGGCGATTGCCGTATTTATTGCCTACCTGTCGAGCCTGACCAATACCGCCTATACCGCTACTCAATATGCCCTGTTCAGCTCCATCATGACCCTGCCCGGCCAGTTTGCCGCCGGCTTCACCGGGGTACTGGCAGCCAATGTAGGCTGGATCAGCTTCTTCTTTGTGACCGCGCTGACCGGCTTGCCAGCAATCATTCTTGCAGTCTTGCTGCTGAAGTTTGCACACCCCGACAAAATGCAGCGCCCGGGCATGGACCGATGGATCTGACACCCGTCAGGCACGGGCCAGTGGAAACGCCAGCACCTCATTGATATGGCTGGCGCCCATTGCCAGCATCAGTAAACGGTCAAAGCCCAGCGCCACGCCGGCGCTCTCGGGCAATCCCGCGCTCAAGGCATCAACCAGGTACTGATCAACCGGCAAGGCCGCTTTGCCCAAGGCGATGCGCTGCTGCTGATCAGCCGCAAAGCGCCGTGTCTGCTCGTCAGCATCGGTCAGTTCCAGATAACCGTTAGCCAGCTCCATACCCTGAATAAAGTATTCAAAGCGCGCCGCCACCGGCACCCGGTCATCGCCATCAACCACTTGCGCCAGGGCAGCCTGCGAGGCGGGCCAGGCGTAGACAAAGGTCGGCGCGAGCAGATCTGGCTCGATCACATGGCTGAACAGCAAATCCAGCCAGGCATCCCGGGATAACTCACCCGTGAACCCCGTATGCAGGCAACCCAACTCTGCCAGCTCGGTGGTCGCGCACTGGTGAATATCCAGGCCGGCAAAGTATTCCTTGAACAGGTCAGCATAGCGCACCCGACGCGCCCCGGCATGGCCCAGCACGCTGTGTGTCAGCGCTTCCACTTGGTCCATCAATTGATGATGGTTCATGCCCGGCTGGTACCACTCCAGCATGCTGAACTCGGGGTTGTGCCGCCGCCCCTGCTCGCCATTGCGAAACACGCGACATAGTTGCCAGACAGGACCGCTGCCGGCTGCCAGCAAACGCTTCATCGGGTATTCCGGCGACGTATGCAGGTATAAAATACGGCCTGCGCCACCGCCGTCGGGTTCAAAGCGGGTTTCGAAGGGGTGCAGCTGGGGGTCGCTGACCGCAGCCATGGACAACATGGGGGTTTCCACCTCCAGCACCTGACGCAGGGCAAAGAACTGACGCACCTGCGTCAGCAGCTCGGCGCGGCGGCGCAGTGCAACCAGTGATGCAGTGGGTTGCCATGACATAATACAGCTCCTTGCTGGTTGGCCAGCCACAAAAAAGCCGGAGCAAGCCCCGGCTTAATCAACGACCTGAAGGATCAAGCGCGGCCGACGTAATCGCCGCTGCGAGTATCGACCTTGAGCACGTCACCAGTGTTGACGAATAGCGGAACCTTGACCACAGCGCCGGTAGTCAGCGTCGCTGGCTTGGTGCCGCCACCCGAGGTATCACCGCGCACACCGGGATCCGTCTCGACCACTTCCAGCTCGACAAAGTTCGGCGGGGCCACGGCAATGGGTGCACCGTTGAACAGGGTAACGCTGTAGATGACCTGCTCTTTCATCCAGTTCTTGCAGTCCCCAACGGCCTTGTCGTCGGCGCCTACCTGCTCGAAGGAACCATCAGTCGCCATGAAATGCCAGAATTCGCCATCGGCGTAGAGATATTCCATCTCACGCTCCATCACGTCAGCACCTTCCAGGCTGTCACCTGACTTGAAGGTCCGCTCGTTGACGCGGCCGTTCATCAGGTTGCGCACCTTGACCCGGTTGAAGGCTTGACCCTTGCCCGGCTTGACGTATTCGTTTTCCAGAATGGAACACGGATCGCCATCGAGCATCACCTTGAGCCCCGGTTTGAATTCGTTGGTAGAATAGTTGGCCATATTGCTTTCCAGTCACTTTGTGTGTGGTTAGATGCGGTATCGCGCCAAATCGGCCGACCGTTGTCCAGCCACCCTTGCGCGGAAAAACGACAATGATACATGGATATTCAGCCGCTGTTGAGCCTGCCCGTTGGCAAACACTGCTCGCTGACAGCATTACCGACCCGCGCGAACTGCTGACCCGGCTCAAACTCGGGCTCGATCTGCTGCCGGCGGCGATTGCTGGCGACCAGAGCTTTCGCTTGCGCGTACCCCAGCCGTTTGTTGACCTGATGCAACCAGGTAACCCGCATGACCCGTTACTGCGGCAGATTCTGCCGCTGGGTGAAGAACTGGCAGAGCAGCCAGGCTTTGTCAGCGACCCTTTGGGTGAACAACACAGCAATCCACTGCCAGGTATCGTGCATAAATACCATGGACGCTTGCTGTTGATTGTAAGTGGTGGCTGCGCAGTCAACTGCCGCTACTGCTTTCGCCGACACTTTCCCTATGCCGAGAACAACCTGAGTACCGCCGAGTGGCAGCAGTCACTGGACTACATACGCGATGACAACAGCATTCAGGAGGTCATCTTCAGCGGTGGCGACCCTCTGGTTGCCAGCGACAAACGCCTGGCCTGGTTAACCGACCAGATTGCCGCAATTCCGCATGTCCGACGTTTGCGTGTGCACACCCGTTTGCCACTGGTGCTGCCGCAACGTATCACCGAGACCCTGATCACTGCCCTGAGCGGAACTCGACTGCCGCTTACCATGGTGCTGCATTGCAATCACGCCAACGAACTCGGCGCAGCGCAGCGCAGCGCCATCCAGCAGTTACGCCAGGCCGGCGTAATGCTACTGAATCAGACCGTATTACTCCGGGGGGTTAACGATAATTTGACGGATTTGACGGGCCTGAGCGAAAACCTAGGCGATATTGGCATTTTACCCTATTATCTGCATATGCTTGACCATGTGAGAGGGGCGCAACACTTTCTGGTGGATGATGCGACCGCAATCCGGCTGATGGGGCAACTAATGACCCGGCTGCCAGGTTACCTGGTCCCCCGGCTGGTACGAGAAATTGCCGGCCAACCTGCTAAAGTGCCTATTCCAGTTGAACTGGTCTATGCTTGAGACAGCGCTGTTGTGTCTCAAGCCAACAGTCCCATTGAGCCTCATCGGGCTGCAAGTACATCGGATACTTATGTTGTTAAAGTGATAAAGAGATTCTGGAAGTCCGCAGCGTCAAACAGAGATCGCAATCAGGCCAAGGCCACCAGCTTGGATACGGATGTTATGGATAGCAAACAGCAGAAAATCAATCTGCGTATTCCGCAGCAAACGCTGAAAACCCTGAGCTTTGCCGAGGGCAGCGAAAAGGGCATTACCCGCTGGCTGGAGAACCTGCCAAAAGCCAATATTGGCGAAACTGCTCGCCAACTTTATCAGGGCCTGATTGAGCTCAATCAGCTGGAGGTTGCGCCGGAGACCCGTTTGCTGATGCTCGAGAAGATCCGCCAGGAAGTGCATTACGTGTGCAATGCTCTGGCGAAATACTATCTCGGTCAGTCGATTGTATTGTCGGACAAGCCGCGCAAGGTTGCCAATCTGTCCCAGGCATTGCAGAACCACCTGGCCAATGGCTACAAGATTGTCGTCGCGCAGGAAAAGTCGTTGAGATCACGCGACTACAACAGCCTGATGGCACTGGCTGTCCAGCGTGCCATACGTGGCCTGTGTGGTCCTCTGCTGCGCGCTTATCAACTCTATTGCCCCGTTGCCGATGGCGTCTGGCTTGAGCTGCATCAGTTGTATCAACTGGCACGCAAGCGAAAACTGCACCAACAGAAGGTTGATGACAAGGAAGCCATTGACGGTAAGACAATGACGATTGAGCAAGCCTATCTGACCGCCCTGCTGATGGGCTCGGCCAGGCCGAACCAAATGCGCCAGAGTGCCATGGCGCGGTTGTTCAGTACTCTGGAAGACTGGAGCCGTCACGCACAATTAATTCCGGCAAAAGATGGTCGGGGTCTGTTCATCATCAATCCGGATATGGACTGCCCGCCACGCTACCGCTCACTGATCAGCGAAGAGGATCTCAGCGAAAGTCTGGCCATGGATACCAGCTCACTGGTTGATGGCCTCAAGGACTACATGCTCAACGGCGGGGAAAACCGCGGCCCACTCAAGGTACCTGACAACCTCGGTATCGAGCTGCTGCAACACCTCAGCCAATCCTGGGGTGATCTGGCCGAGCGCACCTTCAACCGGGTACCCGGTCGCGGCAAGCTGCGGGTCTGTATCGGCATGAGCGCAACCCACTTCCGCATCGCACAGACCAGTTTTGCCAACTTTATTGATGCTGACGATGACGAGCTCAACCCCTTCTCAGATGCCGCGCGGCGGAACAAGCAGGAAGGTTGGTCCGGCCCGAACACCATTGATGG
>SKFV01000032.1 GCA_007117785.1 Pseudomonas sp. | reverse complement strand
CTCCATTCAACAGTAACGCCATTATGCCGCAAGTCTGGCTTGACCGGATGTATGGGAGTGATAGATCGAAGTAATGGGTGTGGCTGACCGCCAGCCCTGGCCCAGCTGCTCGGGTTGGGCCAAGGCTGGCGGTGAATGGAAGTTTCCTGGTTCAGAGGTGGCTTTCGGCGTACTCCGCGAGTATCGAGCGCGGTACGCCCTGCAGGTGAATATGCACGCCGTGGGGGAAGTCTTTGAAGCATTCGGTCAGGTAGGTGAGGCCGGAACTGGTGGCATTCAGATAGGGCGTATCTATCTGCGCCAGGTTGCCCAGGCAGACCACTTTCGAGCCGCTGCCGGCACGGGTGATGATGGTCTTGATCTGGTGCGGAGTCAGGTTCTGGCTTTCGTCGATCAGGATGAAGCTTTGCTGGAAGCTGCGGCCGCGAATGTAGTTCATGGATTTGAACTGCAGGGGGACGCGATCAAGGATGTAGTCAACACTGCTGCGGCTGCATTCATCGTCCATGTGCAGGGCTTCCAGGTTGTCGGTAATGGCGCCCAGCCAAGGTTCCATTTTTTCCGCCTCGGTGCCGGGCAGAAAACCGATATCTTCGTCTAAACCCTGGATGCTTCGGGTAGCAATGATGCGTCGGTAGGTCTTGCTGACCATAGTCTGTTCGATGGCGGCGGCCAGCGCCAGGATAGTTTTACCCGAGCCGGCAGCACCGGTCAGGTTGACCAGGTGGATGTCCGGATCGAGCAGGGCATACATCGCCAGTGCCTGATAGATATCCCGCGGCCGCAAGCCCCAAGCCTGCTGGTGCAACAGGGGTTCCTGGTGCAGGTCGCGCAGTTCGATCTGTTCACCATTGATCTGTTTGACCCAGCCGACAAACCCTTGCTCGTCGATGATGAAGTCATTCACATGCAGCGGCGGCAGGCCTTCCTGGCGTTGCAGGCGATGGTAGGTCTGGCCATTGAGTTGCGTGGTATCAACCCGGTTGACGGTGTCCCAGAAGGAGCCGGGCACCTGATGGTAGCCCTGCGCCAACAGGGAAATATCGTCGAGCAACTGGTCGGTATGGTAATCCTCGGCATCAATCCCGCAGGCGCGGGCCTTGAGGCGCATATTGATATCTTTGGATACCAGGACGATGCGGCCTTCGGGATGGCGGTTCTGCAGTTGGCAGAGCTGGTTGATGATCTTGTTGTCGTTGAGGTCGTTGGGCAGGCAGTGAGCGGGGAGCGGGGCCTTGTCCATCAGGATAGCGAGGCTGCCTATGAAACCAAGCTTGTCGCGGTTGATGGGGACTCCTTGTTCTACCTGATCGGGTGATGCGTCGGCGAGGGTTTTATCGATCAGGCGGATGGCCTGGCGGCAGTCGGCGGCGGTGCTGGATTTGCCGGATTTCAGTTTGTCGAGTTCTTCAAGGACAGTCATCGGGATGATGACCTGGTGTTCTTCAAAGTTGAGTAAGGCGTTGGGGTCGTGAATAAGGACGTTGGTGTCGAGTACGTAAAAGGTTGGTCGTGTGACTCCGCACGCTTCCATAGGCCTGGTACCTCGCAAGGTCGATTTTACCTGGCGGCACAGCGCTGCAATGCCGCCTGCTACGGTGCGCCCGAACCTGATCTGTGCAGGTTGATTGGTGCGCCGTTAACCCGGTTTTAACCCAGTAACGATGACCTTAACAAGCGTTAAAAAGAGAATTTCGTAACCCGACGAATGACCCTGTGCGGCAACAAAAAAAGCGCGTTATAGTGGAAAGCCGAGTTAGTCAGGCATTCATTGAACTCAGTGCGCTAGCCTGTTTGCTGCTGACCGGCTCCGGACACGCCGTGAACCCATCCATGGCATCTAACGGTCCCGAGCCAGTCAGCAGCAAACAGGCTCCAGAGACATGTGCAATTACCCAGTATTTCTTGGGTAATGTTCCTGGTAGCGAACTTTTGCTGACCTTCCCCGTACTGACTGTTTACCGCCGTGGTCGGCCACCGCCGCCATCACGACGCCCGCTGGCGCGCTTGCGGTTGCGGGCGGCGGCATCAGCCTGTTCTGCTTCATTGGCGTCACTTGCCGCTCTCTGTTCGGCCGTTTGCTGACGTTGGGGCAGGGGCTTGAGGTAGCGTTCTTCCGGTGGGATACATTCCAGCTTGCCACCCAGCAGCGCTTCGATCGGTGGTACCTGGAAGGCGTCGTCTTCGCCGGCAAAGCTGATCGAGGTGCCCTTGGCGCCGGCACGGCCGGTACGACCGATGCGGTGAACGTAATCTTCCGCATCTTCCGGCAGGGTGTAGTTGATCACGTGACTGATTCCGTCGATATGAATACCGCGCCCGGCGACATCGGTAGCCACCAGCACCCGTAATTTGCCACTCTTGAAGTTGTCCAGCGTGCGCACGCGCTTGTTCTGGGGGACGTCACCGGACAGTTGCGCGGCGTCGATACCGTGGCGTACCAGGCGTTCCTGGATGCGACGGACTTCATCCTTGCGGTTGGCAAACACCATCACCCGTTCCAGTTCCAGCTGGGTGACCAGGTTGTAGAGCAGCTTGAACTTGTCGCTGCCGCTGACGGCATAGACCAATTGGGTGACGTTTTCCGAGGCGGGGCGCTCGGGCTCGATCTCGACGATGGCCGGGTTGACCGTCCACTGTTGCGAGAGGTTCATCACGTCATCACTGAAGGTGGCGGAGAACAGCAGGGTCTGGCGGTCGCCCTTGCGTGGGGTCTGGCGAATGATCTGGCGGACCTGGGGAATAAAGCCCATATCCAGCATACGGTCGGCTTCATCAAGCACCAGTATCTCGATCAGGTCCAGGTGCACCTCGCCGCGGTTGCAGAAGTCGAGCAGGCGGCCGGGCGTGGCGACCAGGATGTCGCAGTAGCGCTGTTCCAGCTGGCGCAGTTGCTTGTCGATATCCATGCCGCCGACGAAGGTCATGACGTTCAGGTTGCAATGCTTGGTCAGGCCTTCGGCGTCATTGGCAATCTGCATCACCAGTTCGCGCGTGGGGGCGATGATCAGTGCCCGTGGCTCACCCATATAGCGTTCATCAGGTGCCGGAGTGTCGAGTAATTGGGTGATGGTCGAGATCAGGAAGGCGGCGGTTTTGCCAGTGCCGGTCTGGGCGCGGCCGATGGCGTCCTGGCCGATCAGGGTTTTGCCGAGCACTTCGGCCTGAATCGGGGTGCAGTAGCTGAAGCCCTGATCGTGAATCGCGCGCATCAGGCTGTCAGCCAGGGGGAAATCATGGAAGCGGGTTTTGCCTTCGACCACGGGTACCTGGAAGTCCTGCAGGCTCCAGGGCTTTTCAGGCGGAGCTTCAGGCGCCTTGCGTGGGTGGCGTTTGGGTTTGATTGCCGGGGCGGGCTTGTCAGCCTGTTTGGCAACTGGCTTGCTGGGCTGTTGCGGCGCTGCTTTGCGCTGGCTGGCTTGTTTTTCTTTAGCCAGCAATTGCTCCAGTGTTTCTTCTTCCAGGGGCTCCCCGGGCTTGTTGAACAGTTTCTTCAGTGCTTTCAGCACAGGCGTCTCTCGGCAGTTGATCAATAAGATGATCGCATCAGTGTACTGGAGCTGGGGGCCAACTCCAAGCGCTGAAACTGCCGTGATTGCTGGGCTTCAGATATCCAGCTGCTGATTGATCCAAAGGCGGATATCGTTGATTTCTGCCGGGCAGACTTCGTGGGCCATGGCGTATTCATGCCAGCTAACCCGGTGGCCAACGGCCTGCAGGCGATCAAAGGCTTCGCGCCCCATGGCCGGGCGGACCATGTCGTCATGCCGGCCGTGGGCGAAGAAGATATCCAGCGCTGGCGGGTTGTTGTTGTCTTCCAACAAGGTGTCCAGGGTCGGGCCATAGGTTGACAGGGCCATGACGCCGGCAAGCGGCCACTGGTTCTGCGCTGCGGCGTGCAGCACCACAGCGCCACCCTGGGAAAAGCCGGCAAGCACGATACGATTCAGTTCGATGCCGTCGGCCAGTTGCGCTTCGACCAGATCCTTGACGCCATCGGCGGCGCTCTGCATATGCTCGTGGTTGATCGCGCGGGCCGGTGACATGCCGAGGATGTCATACCAGCATGGCATCGGCAGGCCACCGTTGATGGTGACCGGGCGGGTGGGCGCCTGGGGAAAGATAAAGCGCACGCCGTGGTTGGCCGGCAGGCCGAGCATTTCTACCACGGGCACAAAGTCGAAGCAGTCTGCCCCGAGACCATGCAGCCAGATCACGCAGGCAGTGGCGGGACGGGTGGGTTCGATAATGTGCGGGGTGGTCATGGGCGCTCCTGTTATTGCTGCGGCAAGCCGCAAGCGGTAATCGGCAAAAACGTTTCGGTGGCTATTTTAACCCGTTTTGGCATCCGCTTGCAGCTTGCTGGTTGTTTCAGGCGCGTGACATGAATTTACCGGTGTCGGTATTGATGCGTACCACCTCGCCGGTTTCGAGGTATTCGGGGATCTGGATTTCCAGCCCGCTGGCAAAGGTGGCTGTTTTGGTGCGGGCGCTGGCGGAGGAACCTTTGATTGCCGGCGGAGTTTCCAGAATCGGCATTTCGACGACGGCGGGCAGTTCGATGCCAACCAGATTGCCTTCGACCACCAGGCCATACAGGCCCTGAATACCGTCGTGCAGGTAGGGCAGCTGGTCTTCGATCTGTTCGGCACTCAGGGTGAATTGGGCGAAGTCTTCGTTATCCATAAAGGTGAAGCCTTCGCTGTCTTGATAGAGGAACTGGATGGCGCGTTTCTGGAAGTCGATGGGGGTCAGAAAGTCGTCGCCGGTCAGGCTCTGGTCGAGCTTCTGTTTGGTCTGGACGTGGTTGAAGCGTACTTTGTACAGGGTGGTGCCGCTGCGCGAGGAAGGGCTTTTGACGTCGATGTTGGAGACGATATAGGGCTGGCCATTGATCTGGATGATATGGCCTTTTTTCAGTTCGGCAGCTTTCGGCATTGCGGGCGCTCGTTAAAGGGGAAAGGCGCATATTTTCCTGTGTGACAGGGGATGCTGGCAAGCGGAAAGAAACGCCTTACGTTGAGCCAGTATCACCCTTACGACTCTCAATCAGTTTCTCCATCCCTTCGCTATTACGCAGGTAGACATCCAGTTGACGGAAGGCGATTTCGATGCCGTTTTCGCGGAACTGGCGGTCGATTTCCCGGTTCATTTCGTCAATGGACGGGTTGCGGTCGATCAGCTTGCCGACGTGGTAGCGCAACTCGTGATCCAGGGTGCTTTCACCAAAACTGAGGAAGAGTACCTGGGGTTCCGGGTCGGCGATGACGCGTTCGTTGTCTCTGGCAATGTTGAGCAGCAATTCTTTGGTTTTGGCCAGGTCGGAGTTGTAGGCCACACCGAGTTTCACGGTCACGCGGGTGACGGTGTCCGAGAGAGACCAGTTCACCAGGTGGCTGGTGACGAAGGTCTTGTTGGGGACGATGATTTCCTTGCGATCAAAATCGGTAATGGTGGTGGCGCGAATACGAATACGGTTGACGGTGCCCGAGAGGTTGCCGATGGTGACCACGTCGCCGATGCGGATTGGCCGCTCGAACAGCAGGATGATCCCGGAAACGAAGTTGGCAAAGATTTCCTGCAAGCCAAAACCGAGACCGACACTGAGGGCGGCTACCAGCCACTGCAGTTTGTCCCAACTGACGCCAAGGGTGGACAGCCCGACGATGATGCCGGTGCTGACAATCACGTAACTGAGCAGGGTGGTGATGGCATAGCTGCTGCCCTGTTGCAGTTCGAGCTTGGACAACAGCAGGATTTCCAGCAGGCCTGGCAGGTTGCGGGCCAGGGTGATGGTCAGGACCACGATAATCAGAGCGCCAAAAACATCAGCTACGCTGATCGGCACCATATTGGGAAACTCGGCACTGCCACTGTTGTATTCCCACAGGGTGAAGCTGTTGAGGTAGGTGGCGGCGCTGAGCAGGTCGGACCAAATGAAGTAAACCAGCACCACGAACACCAGCATCAGGCTCAGCTTGGCCAGCCGCAGGGATTGCTGGTTGATCTGTTGCAGGTCCATTTCCGGGACTTCAACGGCCATTTCCTGGTCGATGTGCTCGTTGGTCTGGCCGTTTTCCCGTTTGCTCAGGGCTCGCTGATAAGCCAGCCGGCGACCGGCGACGTTCAGGTTGCGCACCAGGGTGCCGTCGAGCAATATCCAGAGCACGATGACATAGAGGGTGTCGATAAAACGGTCGGCCAGTTTGATCGCGGTGTAGTGATAACCCCAGAAACTCATGCCGGCAAGAATGACGGGGCTCAACGCCAGCGCCAGAGTGGCGATCCAGTGGATCACCCGTGAGCTGTAGAGGGGTTTGGTGCGATACATCAGGTTGCCGAGCAAGCCGCCAAGCACCAGCAGGCCGGCGATCATCAACACGCGTCCGATGGCATCGGCATCCAGCACTTCCGGGCTATGTTCGGCCAGGGCGATAATGATTACCAGGGGTAGCAGCACAAAGGCGGTGTGCTTGGTCAAACGGTGCAGTCGGGCAACGCGGTCTGCTTCCCAGCGGAAGTGCTGTTCGGCAATGCCATTTTTGTCAAACACGCGATAGAGCAAATGCAGGACAAGCCAGGCGAGGGCGGCGTAGAGGGCGGCGATACCGATTGCCGTCAGGGCGTTGCCTTCGCTGCGTAACAACAGTAACCCGCAGCCCGCGAGCAACAAGGGGATGATACTGACGCGCAACAGGGTGAGTGCCAGTGCCAGTGGCGTGTGCCGGGTGGTGTCGCGGCGAAAGTGACCGACATCGGCATGCAAGCTATCCAACTTGGCATTGAGGCGCGGACGTGCCAGCAGGTAGAGCCCTATCAGTAATGCAATAAGAGCCAGCCCGGGCCATTGGCTGAGCAGGTGGCCAGGGACCTGCCGTAGATGAGTCAGTGGTTGCAGCTGGTTCCATTGCTGGTTGAGCTGGCTCGGCAATGATTGCAGCCAGCTACGGTCAATCGGGCGGTTACTGGCGACCCAGAGCAGCTGGTCGTCAATGGTGCGGCGCAGGTCGCTGCTCAGTTGCTGCAGTTGACGCTGGCTGATCTGCAGGCTGATAGCCTGGCTGAGCAGGTTGTTGATATTGGTGCCGAGTTGTTCGACCAGTTGCACGCGGCTGTTGATCATGACTTCAAGGTCATCACGCAATATTTCCTGTTGCGGCT
>SKFV01000046.1 GCA_007117785.1 Pseudomonas sp. | reverse complement strand
TTGCCAGCGGCGATTGCGCTAGGTTTGTGGCAGGGGGCTAATCCCTATGTGGTCTTGCTCGGTGGTTTGCTGGTGTTCGGGGTGCTCTTTGCGGTGAACTCGTCCTTGCACAGCTTCCTGATTGTGTCTTATGCCAAGGCGGATGGGGTGTCACTGGATGTCGGTTTTTATTACATGTCCAACGCAATGGGCCGCCTGCTGGGCACCGTGCTGTCTGGCTGGGTCTATCAGGCACACGGCCTGGAAGCCTGTCTTTGGGTGTCGGCTTGCTTCCTGCTGGCGGCAACACTGATATCCCTTGCCCTGCCTCGGGCCGGCCAGCCTCAGACCTGAGCTTCCACGGCCGGTGCGCGGTCGTGCAGATGCCAGGCACAGAAGCCACCCACAGCAGCAACCGCCAGACCCGCCAGGGCAATCAGCGACAGGGACAGGCTCTGGGTTATCCAGGCCCCGAGGGCGGCGCCCATCCCCTGACCGAGAAACATCATCGAGCCGTTCAAGGCAATCGCCACCTGGCGGGCATGCGGTGCAGCTTCCAGCAATTGCGCCTGAATCAGCGGGGTCAGTGCGAACAGGGCGGCTGAACTGAGCAATACGGCGCCGCCCAGCAGCAACCAGCTGATGGCTCCCTGTTGCGGTGCCACCAGCATGGCCAGGGTATAGAGCACCTGGGTCAGCGCCAAAACGGCAAAGATGCTGATCAGTACCTGACGCGGGTGGCTCGGGTTGCCCAGTTTGCCGGCAACCAGAATCCCCAGCAGTGCGCCGACACCCACCAGCATCTGGATCAAGGCGACTTGACGAGTATTGCCAATGATCAGTTCCATCACCGGGGCAATATAGGGGATAACGCTGAAGGTGGCGCAAAAGGCGGTCGCAGTCATTAGCAGCAGACGGCGGATCTCCGGTTGCCAGCCCTGTTTGAGCAAATGCCAGCCAACATCATCTTCGCTGCGGATGGTCGGCAGGGTGCTGCGGATGGCGATGGCCGAGAACAGGCAGATACCGGCAGCAAGCAGGAACGTGGCACGCCAGTCGAAAGCGGCGCCCACCAAACTGCCCAGGGGCATACCGAAGAGGAAAGCAATCACCATACCGCCCGTGACCATGGCCAGTGCCGGGCCACGCTTCTCCACCGGCAGCAGGCTGCCAATCACCGCCGGTACCACCGGCATGATCAGGGTGGCGGCGAGACCGGCGGCAATGCGCAACACAATCAGATCGGAAAAATTGCTCGCCAGGGCGGCCAGCAGGTTGATCACGGCCAGGGTCAACATGGCCATCCACAGCAGGCGGCGGCGCTCCCAGCGACCGGTTTTCAGGGCAATCAGCGGTGCGGTAACGGCATAGGTGATGGCGTAGGCCACGGCCAGATAACCGGCGACGGCCACGCTGACACCCAGATCAGCCGCCAGCTCGATCAGCAGGCCGGCAAAAACAAAGGTCTGGGTGCCAACGGCACAGGTCGCGGTAGTCAGGGCCAACAGACTGCGTGAGAACATAGGAGACGCCTTGGAGTAGTCGAGCGATCATCAGTTTACGGCAGCAGTCAGTTGTTCAGATATGGCCATTCAGGCCACAAATCATGCTGCCAAAGCCGACAGTGGGCGTGGATGTAACTGCAACGACATGTTTCAATGGTTTCTGTATTGGGCTGGTTGCCAGTAAAGTAATGGTCACTTCCGTTTCCGCACAAGGAGCGTTGTCATGTCGTCATCCACTTCGTTAGCCTCGCGCCGCAGTCTGGCGCTGCTGATTATGACCCTGGTCGCCTGCGTCTACCTGCTGTCCATCAGCAAGCCAGCCCAGGCTGATGAGCACATGTTCAAGGACAAGGTTGCCATTATTACCGGCACCAGTTTCGGCCTTGGGCGAGAGCTGGCGCTGCTGGCCGCGGCCAAGGAAATGAAACTGGTCATGGTCGACATTCGTCCTGAGCCTTCACAGGAGCTGGCCGAGCAGCTTCGCTCGCAGGGCGTCTCTGCCATTGTAATGGAGGTTGATCTGGCCGAAGCGGATCAGCGTCCGCAGATTATCGAGCGCACGCTGGAAGAGTTTGGCCAGATTGACTATCTGTTCAACAATGCCGGCTATTCCTATCTGGCTACGCTGGAAGAGATGGATATGGATGAGGCCAAGCGCTTGATGGAAGTGAATTACTGGGCCTATGCCGACCTGGCGCAACGAGTGATTCCACACATGCGAGAACAGGGCGGCGGCACCATTCTGAACGTTTCATCGATTCTTGGTACGCGTGCAGCGGGAGGAAACATGGGCCACTATGCCGCGACCAAGCATGCGCTGCATGGCCTGTTCCAGAGCACAGCCCAGGAAGTGGCTGAAGATAACATCAGGGTCTTTGTCGCCGCACCGGCGGGTATGCGAACCCAAATCAGCCGGCACTCGGTGGGTCCGGCAGCCAACCCTGAGGTCGATCGTGCGGCTGACTGGGAAGATCCGGCCATTCCGGCACGCGATATCTTCGATATGATCCGGGGCGATGATGTGGTCTTTTTGCCCGGCTATATCGGCCGCCAGTAACACCAGTAAGACCCGCTCCCTGCTGACGGGAAAGCTCAGGCTTCCCCGTCAGCCAGCTCCAGAATGGCGCTGACAATATCGTTCATGGTAATCAGGCCGGCCAGCTCATTGGCATTGGTCACCACGACGCGATGAAGTTTCATGTTTACCATCAGCCGCGCGACATGCTTGACGTCCAGCTCGCGAGAGACGATCAGGGCTGGCTTGGTACAAATGTCGTAGACGTTGAGCAGATCAATGTCACCCTCTTCGGCAACAATGGTCTTGAGAATATCCTTGTAGGTGATAAGGCCGTAGGCGTCGTGCTCGTTACCCTTGTCGACGACCAGGGACTTGATACTGTGTTTGCGCATGACAGCCATCGCCTCACGCACAGTTGCGCGGGCACTGATGGTAACCACGTCGGGTTTCATGATGTCTTTGACCAGCATGGCCTGTTCTCCGGGGTCAGATGTCGTCTTTGATCAGTTCTTCAAACTGCTCAATCTGGTGATGGTCGATGCCAGCGATATGCTCCAGTGGCAGGGTAAATACCACACCGCGGGTGTGGTTCTTCAGATCCAGATCCTTGACCAGTTGCTTCATTACCCGCAAGGATAATTTGCGCTCCAGCACAAAGATCATGACCGTCTGGCTGCCTTCATAGGTCAGGCCGAAAAAGGTTTTTTTCTGTTCTGCGCCCAGTCCACGACCATTGAGAATGGTCACGCCACCGGCGCCAGCCGCCTTGGCTGAGGCAATGGCGTCTTCCTCGAGATCTTCGGCCAGCATGGCCACCAGTACCGAAAACTTCATGCGCTTTCTCCTCTATCCGGTTTGCAGCGCTCCATGATGATGGCATAGAGCAGCACGGTCACAATGGGGAAGATCGAGGCAAAGGCAATCAAGCCAAAGCCGTCGATCAGAACGTTACGGCCTTCAATCTGCGTTGCCAGGCCAATGCCCAGCGCCGTAACAAGCGGTACGGTGACTTCCGAGGTGGTCACACCGCCAAGATCGAATGCCAGGGGTACGATGAACTTGGGTGCTAGCCAGGTCAGAAAGATCACCAGCGCGTAGCCGCTCATGATGTAGTAATGGATGGAGTCACCGGTGATGATCCGGTGTACGCCAATGGTAATGCCAATGGCTACGCCGCCGGCAACCAGCAGGCGGATGTGGCTGCCAGTCAGCTTGCCGTTGGCCGCTTCTTCGGCTTGCTCGCCGATTGCAATCAGGGCTGGTTCAGCCATGGTGGTGGCAAAGCCGATGCAAAAGGCAAACAGGTAGACGTAGAGCAGCGTATCCAGGCCGATCAGCTGTTCCGCCATGCTGGTGCCAACCGGAAACAAGCCCAGCTTGAGGCCGACCACAAAGGCATACAGGCCGATGATGACCATGCTGAAGCCGATTACGGTGCGCTGCAGGTAAGGCAGCTTCTTGCGGATTACTGCATACTGGAAAAACAGGATGACCGCGATGATCGGTAAGACATCGCGCAGCATCAATGCCAGATCTTTCAGCATGCCCAGGGCATAGCTACCGGCAGTAGCCTGGATAGCGGTGTCGACCTCGCCAGCGAGAGCCATGGCGCCAGCACCATTTGCCAGTTCGGTGGGGTCGGCGGGGAACAGGGTATAGACCACGATGCCGTAGAACTGCACCGCAATCATCGGCACCATGACCGCCAGTGCCACCAGGCCAAAACCGTGGGCCAGGGCATTGCGGCCCTTGATGGCTGTGGCCAGGCCAATGCCGAGCGCGGCAATCAGCGGCACAGTCACGATATTGGTGGTGACGCCCCCGGAGTCGTAGGCCAGGCCGACGATTTCTTCCGGGGCAAAAAAGGTGACCGTGACTACCAGTAGATAACCGATGATCATGTACCAGTGCAGTGGTTGGCCGAGCAGGGTGCGGACAACGCCCAAGGCTACCACCAGGCCAACGGAAAAGGCGACCAGCAGACGCAAGGTGAAGGCGTTGATGCGCCCTTCACTGATGGTCTCGGCCTGTTCTGCAACGGCAATCAGCGCGGGCTCGGCAATCACCGCAGCAAAGCCCAGGCAGAAGCCAAAGCCCATCAACAAGGGGAGAGAGCCACGACGGGCAAAGTTGTTCGACAGATTTTTGCCAACGGGGAAAATCCCCAGCTCCAGCCCTTGCAAAAAGATGGCTACTCCGAAGACGACGATACCCAGACCGATAATCATGCCGATCAGGCCGTCGGGTACCTGGCGGATGACCAGTGTCTGAAACACAGCCACCACTAAAATGATCGGCAACAGATTGTTGAACGAGTGGTGCAGAGTGTGCCAGAAAGAGAGCAGTTGTTTCACGGTGTCGGCAAGCCAGTCCAGAACAGTGCGCTAATGATAATCAAGGTACCTGAGCCGGTACTGACCGAGATCAAGCACGATGAAGTCTTTCGGTCAGAAAACATGCCTGGCCCGGGCCAAGTGCATTCAGTCTGTCTCGAAATCAAGCAGCTCAACCATGAGGTCGTCAGCCAGGCCTTCAAGGTCGGCACGCAGGTCATCCAGGTCAGTTTGCGGCCAGATGCCCAGCTGCGCGCGTGCCTTGAACAGCATGTCCGAACTCATGGGCGCGGTCGTGCATTCGGTTTCCAGTTGCTCGACATTGACCCCATGGCGGGCAAGGATCTGCGATACCTCATGTACGATACCCGGACGATCATTACCGAGCAGGGTCATCAGCAGGTGCTGCTGGGCGGGTTCGTCGGCCTGACCACTTATGGCGACCTGTACGTTGATGCCCAGGCTGGTGAGGTTTTCCAGGTCAACCCGCAGGGCTTCGACTGACTCGCTGGCCACATCAACCCTCAGAATCCCGGCAAATTGTCCGGCCATGCGGGCCATTCGGCTTTCCAGCCAGTTGCCGCCATGCTGGTTTATGACCTGGGCAATGCTTTCCACCAGGCCGGGTTTGTCGGCGGATATGACGGTGAGTACCAATGGGGTAGTCATGTAGCTCTCCTTGGCGCCCTTGGCGCGGTCAATCTTGCTGGCTGTCAGTCTTGATAATAGCGACCTTCACCACTGGCCATCATTTCGCGGCAGGTGGCTTCCAGGTTGTCAAAGTCGTACTCGGACAGGCCGATGTATTCCAGAATGCTGTCACCGACCAGGTTCCACTCATGATCAACCGACTGGTTGCCCAGCGTACGGTAAGCCTGGCAGATATGCTCGGCCATTTTCAGTACCGCCAACTGGTTTTTCAGCGCGGCATCCTTGCTGCCTTCTTCGAGAAAGATTTGCCGGGCATTATGGTGGCTGGCAATGGCTTCGCAGAGGTGGCGCGGCAGTAACCAGGACTTGGCGGTGAAATAACCAACCACAGCATGGTTGGTGTTCATGCGCTGGTTTTCCACATCGACAATGCGCGCGTCACTCTGGGCGTAGGAGTCTTCCATCACCTGGATATAGCCGGGAAAGCGGCTGAGCATCAGCGGGATGCCGCAGTTATGGAACAGACCCAGGGCGTAGGCCTCATCGGGGGGCAGGCAGCCAAGCTGTTTGGCCAGCGTCATGCAGGTCATGGCAATATCCTGGGCGCTGTCCCAGAAGCGGTTCAGGTTGATGATGCTTTCATCGGTCAGTTCGCCACGAATTGACTGGGCGTTGACGATATTCACCACCTTGTTGGCACCCAGCAGATTGACCGCTTGCTGGATTGAGCTGATCCGGTTGGACAGGCCGAAAAAGGGTGAATTGACGATCTTCAGCAGGCTGCCGGACAGGCCCGGGTCCTGGCTGATCAGGCGGGCGATGGCCTTAAGATCCGGATCAGGCATCACCTGTTCCATTTGCAGATCAACCATGATCTGCGGTTGTGGTGGCACGCTGATGCCCTGCAGGGCATTGCGGATCTGTTCTTCGGTCAGGTCCTGGTTCATGACTGCGTCCATTGATTCGGCCTCAGCATCTGAGTGTAGCCGCAGACTGACTGCCTTGGCACCCTGTATAATGCCGATGCGGTCGAATTTCTCGGTCTGCCAGATTCCGGAGTGTGTTATGAGCTTGCCCAGTTTGCGTTTGAAAGCCAACAGTGATCGTCGCCTGAAAGGGGGGCACCTGTGGGTGTTCAGCAATGAAGTCGATATTGCACAGACGCCACTGACGGCATTCACCGCCGGTCAGGAAGTACAGGTTGAAACTGCCAGCGGCAAGCCGCTGGGTCTGGCCTGCATGAGCCCGAACAACCTGATCTGCGCCCGCTTGCACAACCGCGATGTGCGCCATCCGCTGGACAAGCCCTTGCTGGTCCACCGCTTCAAGGTCGCTTTGGCTCTGCGTGAGCGATTGTTCGACAAGCCCTTTTATCGTTTGGTGTATGGCGATGCTGATCTGTTACCGGGTCTGGTGGTTGATCGTTTTGGCGATTACCTGGTGGTACAGATTGCAACGCCGGGCATGGAGCGCGTGCGCGCCGAGATTGTCGAAGCATTGGTTCAGGTGCTGAAACCGGCGGGCATTCTGTTCAAGAATGACAGTGGCGCGCGAACACAGGAAGACTTGCCCAGCTATGTGGAAGCGGCCTTTGGCGAGGTGCCGGAGCGGGTGGCGCTGGAAGAAAACGGCGTGCGCTTTGAAGCCCCGGTCTGGACCGGTCAGAAAACCGGCTGGTTCTACGATCACCGGATGAACCGTGCGCGCCTGGCGCCTT
>SKFV01000086.1 GCA_007117785.1 Pseudomonas sp. | reverse complement strand
GCCTTTCTGGCTCAGGGGCGTGGGTTGATGGAAGCCTCGCGGGTGCTCGGCATGAGCCCGTGGAAGGCGTTCTGGCGCGTCGCCTTGCCGATGGCGCGTCCGGCCATCGGCGCCGGCGTCGCGCTGGCGATCATGGAGACGCTGGCTGACTTCGGCGCCGTGTCGGTGTTCAATTTTGATACCTTCACCACCGCTATCTATAAAACCTGGTACGGCTTCTACAGCCTGTCGACGGCTACCCAGCTGGCCAGCGTACTGCTGCTGTTCGTCTTTCTCGCCCTGCTCGCCGAACGCCGCGCCCAGGGCAGCAAACGGTTTCCCGGCACGGACAAGCCCCGTCAGGGCGTGCTTTACCGGCTAAGTGGTCCCAAAGCCTGGCTGGCTACTGGTTATTGCCTGTTGGTGCTGGCGATTGCCTTCGTCATCCCTGTCGCGCAGCTGATTTTCTGGCTGTTCAATGGCGGCCTGAATGAGATGGATCATCGTTACTGGCGGGTTATCCGCAATACCCTGATCCTCGGCGGTATTGCCGCCTTTATCACTGTACTCGCCGCCACGCTGTTGGTGCTTGGTCGTCGCTTGCAGCCTATTCGGCGGGTGCGCAGTGCAGTGTCGATTGCCAACCTCGGTTATGCCTTGCCCGGTTCGGTGCTGGCCGTCGGTATCATGTTTGCCTTCAGCTTCCTGGATAACCAGCTGCTGATCCCCTTGCGTCAGTGGCTGGGCAATGAAACGGCCGGTCCCTTGCTGATGGGGAGCCTGTTTGCTCTGCTGCTGGCTTACCTGATTCGCTTTATGGCGGTCGCCTATGGCCCGCTGGATACCTCGCTGGCACGGATTCGTCCGTCTCTGCCAGAGGCGGCGCACAGTCTGGGCCAGTCCGGTTTTGCCGTGTTCTGGCGGGTGTATCTGCCGCTTCTGTTACCGGGTGTGCTCAGCGCCGCTTTGCTGGTCTTTGTAGACGTGCTCAAGGAAATGCCGGCTACTTTGCTGATGCGTCCCTTTGGTTGGGACACCCTGGCGATCAGGATTCACGGCCTGACCGTGGAGGGTGAATGGGCGCGTGCGTCCTTGCCAGCGCTGACCCTGGTGCTGGTAGGTTTGCTGCCGGTGATTATCCTTATTCGTCGTTCCGGGCGTGGTATGCGTGCCAACTGAGCGGGTGGGCAGCCTTTTGGCCGCTTACCGATTGCCGACTGTCACGCCGGGCTGCACAAAGACCCCGTAATGCAGCTACAATTGCGCCTTTCTGCTCCCCGACCTGAAGGATGTCCGAATGGGTATGCGTACTCCGCTGTATGACAAGCACTTGGCCACCGGCGGCAAAATGGTCGACTTTGGTGGCTGGGACATGCCCTTGCACTATGGTTCGCAGCTGGAAGAGCATCATCAGGTGCGCCGTGAACTGGGCGTGTTCGATGTCTCGCACATGACTGTGGTGGATATTTCCGGTAGCGAGGCCAAGGCCTATCTTCAATACCTGCTGGCCAATGATGTGGCGCGCTTGAGCATCGCCGGCAAGGCCTTGTACAGCGGCATGCTGAATGAGCAGGGCGGCGTGATTGATGACCTGATCGTCTACTTGTTTGCCAACGGCTACCGGGTCGTGGTGAATGCTGCCACGCGGGACAAGGATCTGGCCTGGATGCAGCAGCAGGCGGATGGCTTTGCAGTGACCCTGCGTGAGCGTGATGATCTGGCCATGCTGGCGGTGCAGGGCCCGCGCGCACTGGACGTGTGCAAGAGTCTGGTTACCGATGTCCGCGCGGCCCTGATCAATGATCTGAAGACCTTTCAGGGGCTGCCGGAAGGCGACTGGTTTATTGGTCGCACGGGTTATACCGGTGAGGATGGTCTGGAAATTATTCTGCCGGCAGACGAAGCCCCAGCCTTCTGGGATGCTCTGTTGGCTGCCGGTTGTGCGCCTTGTGGGCTGGGCGCACGTGACACCTTGCGTCTGGAAGCGGGCATGAACCTGTACGGTTCGGATATGGATGAAAGCGTTTCGCCGCTGGCTGCGAATATGGCCTGGACCATCGCCTGGGAGCCGGCAGAGCGCGACTTTATCGGCCGTCAGGCGCTGGAGGCCCAGCGCGCCGCTGGCGATCAGCCGAAGCAGGTTGGCCTGATTCTGCAGCAACGTGCGGTATTGCGCGGCCACCAGAAGGTTATCGTGCCAGGCGTCGGTGAAGGTGAAATCACCAGCGGCAGTTTCTCGCCAACACTGGGCTGTTCGATTGCCCTGGCGCGCGTACCAAGGGATACCGGCAGCACAGCTCAGGTCGAGATCCGCGGCAAATTGCTGGATGTTCAGGTCGTCAAACCCGGTTTTGTTCGTCACGGCCAAGCGCTGCACGCTTGAGCCAGGCACTAATTTCTAATGTTTTGAGGATATCACTATGAGCACTATTCCCGCCGAACTGCGTTACGCCAGCAGCCATGAATGGGTGCGAGAAGAATCCGATGGCACCCTGACCATCGGTATTACCGACCACGCCCAGGACCTGTTGGGCGATGTGGTTTTTGTTGAATTGCCGGAGGTTGGCCGTACCGTCAGCGCCGGTGAAGAGTGTGCCGTGGTAGAGTCGGTCAAGGCGGCGTCGGATATTTACGCGCCGGTGGGTGGTGAAGTGATTGCCGTCAACGACAGCCTCGACGAGGCGCCGGAAAGCGTCAATGGCGACCCTTATGGCGAAGCCTGGTTCTTCAAGATCAAGCCCAGCGACAGCAGTGAGCTGGACAAGTTGCTGGATGCTGAAGCCTACGGCGCCTCGATCTGAGCCGATCCTCCGATCTTGCTGCAAAGCCCTGAGCTGTTTCAGGGCTTTTGTATTTATTATCCCGAGCAGGTACCCCGATGAGCCACACTCCAAGCCTTACTGACCTCGAACAGACTGACGACTTCATTCGCCGCCATATCGGTCCGGATGCGGCTGAGCAGCAAGCCATGCTGGACACCCTGGGTGTGCCATCGCTGGTCGAGCTGATTCGCCAGACCGTGCCGCAGAGCATTCTGCGTGATGACCTGTTGGGTTTGTCCGGCCCGCGCAGCGAGGCGGAGGTGTTGGCCTACCTGAAGGGGTTAGCGAGCAAGAACCAGGTGTATACCTCCTGTATCGGCATGGGCTATCACAACACCCTGACGCCCTCAGTGATTCTGCGTAACGTGCTGGAAAACCCGGGCTGGTATACCGCCTATACGCCTTACCAGCCGGAAATTGCTCAGGGTCGACTGGAAGCCTTGCTGAACTTCCAGCAGGTGACTATCGACCTGACTGGTATGGAGCTGGCCAGTGCGTCACTGCTGGATGAAGCCACCGCTGCTGCCGAAGCCATGGCCTTGGCAAAGCGTGTAGCCAAGAGCAAGAGCAACCTGTTTTTTATCGATCAGGACTGCCATCCGCAAACCATTTCTGTGGTCTGCAACCGTGCTGAAGCCTTTGGTTTCGAGACGGTGGTAGCCGATGTGGCGACCCTCGGTGAGCATGAGGTCTTCGGCGCGCTGTTCCAGTACCCGACCACCTGGGGCGAGATTCGCGACCTGAAACCCTTGATCGAACAGGTGCAGGCGCAGAAAGGTCTCGCCTGTGTCGGGGCTGATCTGCTCAGTCTGGTACTGCTGACGCCACCGGGCGAGCTGGGCGCCGATGTGGTGTTCGGCAGCGCCCAGCGCTTTGGCGTACCCATGGGCTACGGCGGGCCGCATGCCGCCTTCTTCGCCACCCGTGATGCCTACAAGCGGGCCATGCCCGGTCGCATTATCGGCGTATCGGTGGATGCCCGTGGCAGCCGTGCCTTGCGCATGGCGCTGCAAACCCGCGAGCAACATATCCGCCGTGAAAAAGCCAATTCGAATATCTGTACCGCTCAGGTGCTGCTGGCCAATATCGCCAGCTTCTATGCGGTTTATCATGGCCCGGAAGGCCTCAAGACGATTGCGCGTCGCGTTCATCGTTTGACTGCCATTCTGGCCAACGGCCTGGCCGCAGCAGGTATTGAGCGGGTCAACCAGCATTTCTTCGATACCCTGACACTCAAGGTGCCCGGCAAGGCTGCGCAAGTTGTTGAGCGGGCGCAGAGTGCGTGGATCAACCTGCGCCTGATTGATGCCGATACCCTGGGCATCAGCCTGGATGAAAGCACTACGCGCAGCACGGTCGAGACCCTGCTGGCTT
Source organism: Pseudomonas sp. (assembly GCA_007117785.1). Taxonomy (GTDB): domain Bacteria; phylum Pseudomonadota; class Gammaproteobacteria; order Pseudomonadales; family Pseudomonadaceae; genus Halopseudomonas. The sequence continues at coordinate 3,085 of SKFV01000086.1, read as the reverse complement.
GCTTCGCCGGAGACAGCCACGGCCTTGCCGTGCCCGAACTGGATGGTGCGATCAGTGGTGAGCCGGGCATCCCGGCCGGCCTGCAACGCCAGTCAGCCTTTATGACCCATCCGGTATTCAGCAGCTATCACTCGGAAACCGAGATGCTGCGCTATATCAAGTCACTGGAAAACAAGGATCTGGCGCTGAACCATTCGATGATTCCACTCGGTTCCTGCACCATGAAGCTGAACGCGACTGCCGAGATGATTCCGGTCACCTGGCCTGAATTTGGTCAGCTGCATCCCTTTGCACCCTTGGCCCAGACCGAAGGCTATCAGATCATGATCGCCGAACTGGAAGCCATGCTGCGCGAAATTACCGGCTTTGATGCTATCTGCATGCAGCCCAACTCCGGCGCTCAGGGTGAATATGCCGGGTTGCTGGCGATTCGCAAATTTCATGAAGCCAATGGCGAAGGGCATCGCAATGTCTGCCTGATTCCAACCTCGGCGCATGGTACCAACCCGGCCTCGGCGATGATGGCCAGCATGCGGGTGGTACTGGTCAACTGTGACGAGCAGGGCAATGTGGATGTTGCTGATCTGCGGCAGAAAGCAGCCGACAACGCCGACAATTTGTCCTGCCTGATGATTACTTACCCCTCGACCCACGGCGTGTATGAAGAGGGTATCCGCGAGATCTGCGAGATTACCCACCAGCATGGCGGCCAGGTGTATATGGATGGTGCCAACCTGAATGCCCAGGTAGCCCTGACCCGTCCGGCGGATATCGGTGCCGATGTATCGCACATGAACCTGCACAAGACCTTCTGTATTCCGCACGGCGGCGGCGGCCCGGGTATGGGGCCGATCGGCGTCAAGGCGCATCTGGCGCCTTACGTTGCCAACCACCCGGTGGTGCCGCTGGATGGCCCGAACCCGGAAAATGGTGCGGTCAGCGCCGCGCCCTGGGGCAGCGCTAGCATTCTGCCGATCAGCTGGACCTATATCGCCCTGATGGGCGCGATCGGTCTGCGCGACGCGACCGAGGTGGCGATCCTGAATGCCAATTACCTGGCCAAGCGTCTCGGCGAAGCCTATCCGGTGCTCTATAGTGGCCGAAATGGCCGCGTGGCACACGAGTGCATCATTGATATCCGCCCACTCAAGGCGGCCTCGGGGATTACCGAGGAAGATGTCGCCAAGCGGTTGATGGACTTCGGCTTCCATGCCCCGACCATGTCTTTCCCGGTCGCCGGCACCCTGATGATCGAGCCAACCGAGAGTGAGTCCAAGGCCGAGCTGGACCGTTTTGTCGATGCCATGTTGACCATTCGCAGCGAAATCAGCCGGGTCGAGCAGGGTGAATGGCCGGCGGAAGACAATCCGCTGCGGCATGCCCCGCACACCCTCGCTGACATTACCGGTGACTGGGAACGCCCTTACTCTCGTCAGGAGGCGGTATTCCCGCAAGCCTGGGTTGCCGCGAACAAGTTCTGGCCGAGCGTCAACCGGATTGATAACGTCTATGGTGACCGCAACCTGTTCTGTGCCTGCCCACCGCTGGAAAGCTATCAGGACTGAGGGAAACGCCTATGGCGACCACTGACGACACTACTCATGGCCTAAGCCTGTGCCGGGTGGGTATTGATACCTACCGGGAAAACGTGGCTTATCTGCACCGGGACTGCCCGTTGTATCGCGCTGAAGGTTTTCAGGCGCTGGCCAAAGTCGAGGTGCGCAGTAACGGCCAACGGGTGCTGGCCACGCTGAATGTGGTCGACGATGAACGCATCGTCGGCTGCAATCAGTTGGGTCTGTCGGAAGATGCCTATACCCAGTTTGCCGTGCCGGCCGGCACCGAAGTCAGTGTCGCCCAGGCCGAGCCCGCAGGCTCAATCCCGGCGCTGCATCGCAAGATTGCCGGTGAGCGCCTGACGCGGGAGGATTTTCGCCGCATCGTGCAGGACATTGCCGAGCACCGGTACTCGAAAATTGAACTGACCGCCTTTGTCGTCGCCTGTAACCAGGGCGAGCTGGACCGCGAGGAGGTGTTCTACCTCAGTGATGCCATGAGCCGCGTCGGACGCCGGCTGGACTGGCAGGAACATCCGGTGGTCGACAAGCACTGCATTGGCGGTATTCCCGGCAACCGCACCTCTATGTTGGTGGTTCCTATTGTTGCCGCCCACGGCATGCTCTGTCCGAAAACCTCCTCACGCGCCATCACGTCCCCTGCCGGCACCGCCGATACCATGGAAGTGCTGGCCAATGTCGAGCTGCCTTTCGATGAGCTGAATGCGCTGGTGCGAACCCACCGGGGTTGTCTGGCCTGGGGCGGCACCAGTGACCTGTCGCCGGCTGATGATGTGCTGATTGCCGTAGAACGACCGTTATCGATTGATTCACCGGGGCAAATGGTTGCCTCGATTCTGTCGAAAAAAGTAGCAGCCGGTTCCACCCATTTACTGCTGGATATCCCGGTTGGTCCCCACGCCAAGGTGCGCAGCATGCCCGAGGCGCGGCGGCTGCGTAAGCTGTTCGAATACGTGGCCGGTTGTATGGGGCTGGTGATTGAAGTGGTGGTTACCGATGGTCGCCAGCCAATTGGTCAGGGTATCGGCCCGGCCCTGGAGGCGCGCGATGTCATGCGCGTATTGCAGAATCACCCGGACGCGCCGATGGACTTGCGGCAAAAGTCCCTGCGGCTGGCAGGGCGCATGCTTGAGTTTGATCCCGATGTGCGCGGCGGCGATGGCTTTGCCATCGCCCGTGACATCCTCGATTCAGGTCGCGCGCTGGAGAAAATGCAGGCGATCATCAAGGCTCAGGGCGGCAAGCCCTTTGATCCGGAAAACCCACCGTTGGCACCGCACAGCTTTAACGTGTTGGCGCCGGAAGATGGCGTGGTGCTGGGGATCGACAATCTCCAGCTGGCGCGCATCGCCCGTCTAGCCGGCGCGCCCAAGGCAGCTGGTGCCGGGGTGGATATGCTGGCGCGAATTGGTGACGCAGTGGTCACTGGGCAGCCCCTCTACCGGGTCTATGCTGCCTATCGTACCGAGCAGAATTTTGCCCGTCAGGCTGCAGAACGGCATAACGGG
>SKFV01000083.1 GCA_007117785.1 Pseudomonas sp. | reverse complement strand
GGATTCCCAGAAAGCGTCATAGCGGCCGGCGGCAACATAGGCCAGATCCAGGCTCGCGGCGCCGCAGCGACGGATGCCAGCGGTCGGGCCCACCAGGTCGTGAAACATGGCCAGATAGTTGTCCAGGCCTTCCATCTGATTGTCACGGAACGGGAAACCGGTGCCCAGCAGGGCGCCATCGAGACTCTTGCGATTGGTCACCCGCAGGCGACGGCCATTCAGCGCAGCGCCACGGCCGCGGCTGGCAGTAAATTCTTCCTGACGCACTGGATCCAGGACCACTGCGTGCTCAAGGCGTCCTTTTATCCGGCAGGCAATGCTGACCGCAAAGTGCGGCACACCACGCAGGAAGTTGGTGGTGCCGTCCAGTGGATCAATAATCCAGACGGTGTCAGCGCCGTCGCCGCGGCCGGGCATAAAGCCGGACTCTTCGGCATGAATGCCATGATCCGGGAAGGCTTTCTGCAGATGCTGGATGATGGTGCGTTCTGCCGCATGATCGACTTCAGATACGTAGTCGTGGGCGTCTTTTTCACTGACGCTGAGCACATCCAGGCGTTCCATGGAGCGGTAAATCAATTCTCCCGCGCTGCGGGCGGCGCGCAGGGCGATGTTCAACATGGGTTGCATAGGTGTATCTCAACTGAGGAATGGTGAAAAGCCGGAAATTGTAGCAGACACTGGGCAATACATGAATGGTCTTTATGCCCTGGCTTTTGTAAGATGTCGGGTCCTGTTTCCCCCGGAGGTGCCTGTGCTGGATAGAGTTCGAGTGGTTCTGGTCAATACCAGCCATCCCGGTAATATTGGTGCCGCCGCCAGGGCAATGAAAAATATGGGCTTGCAGCGCTTGGTGCTGGTGCAGCCGCGCCGCTTTCCCGATGCCAATGCTAGTGCCCGCGCTGCGGGTGCTGATGATGTTTTACAGCAGGCGCAAGTGGTCGATAGCCTGCAAGAGGCGATTGCCGATTGTCAGTTGGTGCTCGGCACCAGTGCGCGTGATCGGCGCATTCCCTGGCCGGTACTGGACCCGCGTGAAGCGGCGCTGACCAGCCTGGAACATTTGCGTGATATGCCGCAGGGTGATGTTGCGCTGGTGTTTGGTCGTGAAGATTCCGGCCTGACCAGTGAAGAGTTGCAGCGCTGCCAGTACCATATCCATATTCCGTCTGACCCTGCCTTCAGCTCGCTGAACCTGGCGGCGGCGGTGCAGGTAGTCTGCTACGAGCTGCGCATGCTTGGCTTGCAGTGGGCGCAGCAGCCGACCAAACTGGAAAAAGCTACCGTCACTGCGCGTGAGCATGATATGCCGGTCACTGTGGCGGATATGGAAAACTATTTTCAGCATCTGGAGCAGGTGCTGGTTGAAATTGGCTTCCACAACCCGCAGAAACCCCGACAGTTGATGCCGCGTTTGCGCCGGCTGTACAGCCGTTGCGGGCTGAACCGTATGGAAATGAATATCCTGCGCGGCATCCTGACGGAAACCCAAAAAGCCATCGGTGTGAAGTCGGCCGGTGAGCGGAGAGACTGACCATGTTCAAACGCATCAAAGAAGATATTGCCAGCGTTTTTCACCGTGACCCGGCGGCCCGCAACACCTTCGAGGTGATGACCTGCTATCCCGGGCTGCACGCGGTCTGGTGGCATCATCTGGCGCATGCGTTATGGACCCGCAAGGCTTTCTGGCTGGCGCGCACCGTGTCCAACTTTGCTCGCTGGACCACAGGTATCGAGATTCACCCCGGCGCGAAAATTGGGCGTCGCTTCTTTATTGATCACGGGATGGGTGTGGTTATCGGTGAGACCGCTGAAATTGGCGATGATGTCACTCTGTATCAGGGCGTGACCCTGGGCGGTACCAGTTGGAATAAGGGTAAGCGTCATCCAACACTGGAAGATGGCGTGGTAGTGGGAGCTGGCGCCAAGGTGCTGGGCCCCTTTACCGTCGGCAAGAATGCCAAGGTAGGCTCTAACGCAGTGGTGACCAAGGCTGTGCCGGCCGAGTCCACAGTAGTGGGTATTCCAGGGCGTATTATCATGCGTGAGCCGCAAGGTAATGAGCAGGATCGCAAGCGCCAGGCCATGGCTGAAAAGCTGGGTTTCGATGCCTATGGCGTCAGTGAGGATATGCCGGACCCGGTGGCCAAGGCGATTGGGCAGATGCTGGATCATCTGCATGCCTTGGATAGTCGTATTGAAGGTATGTGCGGTGCGCTGAAAGAACTGGGCAGTGATTATTGCGCCAAAGACCTGCCCATGCTGGACGATCATGATTTCGAATCACTCAAGGATGATGCGCCGGCGGGAAACCCGGTGGTAACCGACAAGCAGAACTGAGTGATATGAAAAAGCCGATTTATCTGGATTATGCCGCGACCACACCGGTAGACCCTCGGGTCGCCGAGCTGATGTCTGCCTGCCTGACCATGGATGGCAACTTTGCCAATCCGGCGTCGCGTTCCCATCTGTATGGCTGGCAGGCTGAAGAGGCGGTCGAGCTGGGGCGTCGGCAGGTCGCTGATCTGGTCGGTGCTGATCCACGCGAGATTGTCTGGACTTCAGGGGCGACTGAATCCAACAACCTGGCAATCAAGGGGATTGCCCATGCGGGGCGTGAGCGCGGCCGGCATCTGGTGACTTCGGCGATTGAGCACAAGGCCGTGCTCGACAGTTGCCAGCAGCTGGAGCGGGAAGGCTTTGCAGTGACCTACCTGCGGCCGGCTGCCAGTGGCGTGATTCAGCCGCAGCAATTGGCCGCAGCCCTGCGCGAAGACACCCTGCTGGTGTCCCTGATGCAGGTGAATAACGAGATCGGCACCATCAACGATATTGCCGCCCTCGGTGAGGTCGCCCGCAATCACGGCGTCCCCTTTCACGTGGATGCTGCGCAATCAACCGGCAAGCTGGCGATTGACCTGCGCAGCCTGCCGGTTGATCTGATGTCGTTCAGCGCGCACAAGACTTATGGTCCCAAGGGGGTCGGAGCGCTTTATGTGCGTCGTTCGGCCGGCCTGCAGTTGCAGGCGCAGATTCATGGTGGTGGTCACGAGCGCGGTTTGCGTTCGGGTACCTTGCCTACCCACCAGATTGTCGGCATGGGGGCAGCCTTTGCGCTGGCCGGCGCCGAGATGGCCACGGAGACGGCACGTATCACGCAACTGCGTGATCGTCTGCTGGACGGCCTGGCCGATCTTGCCGGTGTCAGTCTGAACGGCAGTGCCGAACAGCGGGTTCCGCACAATCTCAATCTGGCTTTCGCCGACGTGGATGGCGAGTTGTTGCTGCTGGCGCTCAAGGATCTGGCCTTGTCGACCGGTTCGGCCTGTACCTCTGCAGCGGTCGAGCCGTCCTATGTGCTGCGTGGGATAGGTGTTCCGGATGCGTTGGCTCACAGTTCACTGCGCCTGTCGCTGGGGCGCTTCACTGAGGAGTCGGATATTGACGCAACGGTCGATATCCTGCAGCGCGTGATCCGCAAATTGCGACATTGATCTGCTTTCGGCGTTGATAAAACTTGCACCGTCCGCGTGCAGCCTGTTACGCATTTGCCCCGAACCTGCGTATAATCCGCAGGTTAACAAACTTATATAACCCTTTGATCCACTTTTAGCCGGAGAACCCCATGGCTGTAGAACGCACCCTGTCGATTATCAAGCCTGACGCTGTAGCCAAGAACGTGATTGGCCAGATCCTGAGCCGTTTTGAAAATGCCGGTCTGAGCGTCGTTGCCGCCAAAATGGTTCAGCTGTCGCAAGCTGATGCCGAAGGCTTCTATGCCGAGCACAAAGAACGCCCCTTCTTCAAGGATCTGGTTGGCTTTATGACCTCTGGACCGGTTGTTGTGCAGGTGCTGGAAGCCGAAGGCGCGGTACTGAAAAACCGTGAGCTGATGGGCGCTACCAATCCCAAGGAAGCAGACGCCGGTACTATCCGCGCTGATTTTGCCGAATCCATCGATGCCAACGCGGTACATGGCTCGGATTCCACGACCTCGGCCGCCCGCGAAATTGCGTATTTCTTCGCTGAAACCGAGCTCTGCCCGCGCACCTGCTAAGGCCTGCGCCATCAACCCCCGAGTGATGCAATGACCATGACCGCAATGACCGCCAAAACCAATCTTCTGGGCCTTACCTTGCCCAAGCTTGAGGAGTTTTTCGAGCAGATTGGCGAGAAGCGCTTCCGGGCCGGCCAGGTGATGAAGTGGATGCATCACTTCGGGGTCGATGATTTTGACCAGATGACCAATGTCAGCAAGGCGCTGCGTGAAAAGCTGCACGCCTGCGCTGAAATTCGTGGCCCGGAAGTGGTCAGCGAAGATATTTCCACCGACGGTACCCGCAAGTGGGTGGTGCGCGTTGCCTCCGGCAGCTGCGTTGAAACCGTCTATATTCCTCAGAACGGGCGCGGCACCCTGTGTGTCTCTTCCCAGGCTGGCTGTGCCCTGGACTGCAGTTTCTGTTCGACCGGCAAGCAGGGATTCAACAGTGACCTGACCGCCGCTGAAATCATTGGCCAGGTCTGGCTGGCAAACAAGTCTTTTGGCAGCACGCCCGGCAAGGTCGATCGTGCCATCACCAATGTGGTGATGATGGGCATGGGCGAGCCAATGCTCAACTATGCCAATGTGCTGGACGCCATGCGTTTGATGATGGATGACCTCGGCTATGGCATTTCCAAGCGCAAGGTCACCCTCTCTACCTCGGGTGTGGTCCCCATGATCGAACAGTTGGGCAAGGACACGGATGTGGCTCTGGCCCTGTCATTGCACGCGCCGAACAATGCGTTGCGCAACCAGCTGGTGCCACTGAACAAGAAATATCCTCTGGAAGTCCTGTTGCCGGCCTGTAACCGGTATATTGCCGGGCTCGGTGACAAGCGCTTCCTGACCATCGAGTACACCCTGATCAAGGACGTCAATGATCAACCGGAGCATGCCGAAGAGCTGGTTGCCTTGTTGCGTGAGACGCCCTGCAAGATCAACCTGATTCCTTTCAATCCCTTTCCGCATTCCGGTTACGAGCGGCCGAGCAATAACGCCATTCGCCGGTTTCAGGACTGTCTGTACAAGGCCGGTTACAATGTAACCGTCAGAACCACGCGCGGAGAGGATATCGACGCTGCTTGTGGCCAGTTGGTCGGCCAGGTGATGGACAAGACCCGCCGCAGTGAGCGCTATATTGCAGTACGCCAGTTGGCCGAACAGGCTGAGGATGCGACTGCCACCACACCGTCCCGCCGATAGCATCAAGCCAAGGAGTAAGCCTGATGAGCACGACGATGTTGAAAACCACAGCTCTGAGTCTGGCCCTGTTGATCACGGCCTGTACCACGACGATGGACCAGCCGACCCGGCAGGCTAACCCTGAGGCCGCCAAGGAAGCCTTTATCCAGCTGGGCCTGGGGTATATGCAGGAGGGTGAGACCGAGCGTGCCAAGGGACCTCTGACTGAGGCGTTGAAAATTGACCGGCACTCTTCCTCTGCCAACGTTGCCCTGGCCCTGGTGTTTCAGCAGGAAGGTGAATATGACGATGCGGAAAAGCATTTCCGTGCAGCCCTGGCCAGCGAACCGGAAAATCCTCGCATCCTGAACAATTTTGGCGTCTTCATGCTTGAGCGCGAACGCTACCAGGAAGCCAAGCAGATGTTCTCTAAAGCCGCTGAAAACCCTCTGTATGGCGAGCGCTCACGAGTGTTTGCCAATCTGGGTCTGACCCAGTTGGCGCTGGAGGACAGCGAAGGCGCCAAGGCCAGCTTCGAGCGCTCGCTGCGACTGAATGCCCGTCAGCCGCTGGCGCTGTTGGAGTTGGCCAAAATCCAGTTTGCCGAGCAGAACTTTGTCGGCGCATGGGATAACTATCTGCGCTTTACCCAGTTGTCCGGGCAGGATGCCTCCAGTCTCTGGCTGGGTTATCAACTGGCGCGGCGCTTTGAAGACCATAATCGTGCGGCCAGCTATGCCTTGCAACTGCGCCGTTTATACCCGGCAAGCATTGAAGCCCAGGCGTTGGGTGGAGCAAATAACCGATGACCGACACCCCCGTCGAAGTCAGCGAGCAGCCGCCGCCGCCGGATAATCCGGCCAGCGTTCTTGCGGCCCGTCGTGTCGAACTTGATATGACGCTGGAGTCTGTAGCCAGTAGTCTCAAGTTGTCGCGACGCATGTTGCAGACGCTGGAGAATGGCGATTTTGACAACTTGCCCGGGGATACCTTCACGCGCGGGTACATTCGCAGTTATGCGCGACTTGTCGGCCTGGATGCCAATCGACTGGCACTGGATTACGACCGTCTGCGTGGTATCGAAACTCGCGAGCGTCAGGTCAGTCAAATCAGCAAGGTTGCACCGGTAAGCGGCAGCCGCATTCTGTTCAAGGTAAGCACCCTGGCCGTTGTGCTGGCTATCCTGTTGTCGCTATTTTTCTGGTGGCGCGAGCATCAACCGACCAGTCTCAGCGAACGCGCGGGTTACCCGCAGGACAGCTTGCTACAAGACAACGAAGACATTGCGGTAGACGCGCTCGATTTGCCGGAGCCGCTGCGGCAAATCAATGGTGCTGAGAGCGTGACTGAGCCGATGGATGGCAGCGTACCGCAAGAGATCGCTGCAGATGCTGTCGACTCCGCAGCTGATCTGGATGTTGCCAGCGAGCAACCCCCTGAAGACGTTGACGCCGCGCCGGCAGCGAGCCCGGTAGATGAATCCGTCGTTGCTCAATCGGGTAATCGGTTGCAGATTAGTTTCAGTGCTGATTGCTGGGTCCAGGTCAGTAGTCTCGGTGGGCAGGTGCTGCATAGCGAACTGATGCGCGCCGGCCAGAGTCTGGACCTGCAGCACGACAGTGGCATGGCATTGGTGCTCGGCGCCGCTGAGGCGGTTGCTTCCGTGCGATTCAATGGTGAAGATGTTCAACTGACCCGGAACGGCCAGCCCTCTGGCGTGGTCCGCATTCGTCTGGGCGAGTAAGAGGCTTTCATGCAGCAGCATTCCCCGATCAAGCGCCGCCAGTCACGGCAGATACAGGTAGGTTCGGTTGCCGTTGGCGGCGATGCCCCGATTTCGGTGCAGAGCATGACCAACACCGAAACCTGTGATGTGGCCGCAACTGTGGGTCAGATCCAGCGTCTCGAGGCTGCCGGCGCCGATATCGTGCGGGTCTCCGTACCCAGCATGGAAGCTGCAGAAGCCTTCGGCAAGATACGCCAGCAAGTCAATGTGCCGCTGGTCGCTGATATCCACTTTGATTACAAGATTGCCT
>SKFV01000240.1 GCA_007117785.1 Pseudomonas sp. | reverse complement strand
GCCCGTCGCTTTCAGCGCCAGATGCAGCGCCCGCAACTGCTCTCCCCCGGTGGCCGGCAAGCGGATACGCACAGAGACAAAGCGCCCGTTCTTGCTATCAAGCACATCAACCAACTCAACATCACCGGCCTCGGTGTATTGCTCGACGATGCCAACGACCAGATCAGTAAAATCATCACCAGCCTCGCCAATCACCTTGATCGGATAACGGCAGGGAAACTCTATTGTCGGGGCTTGCGGGGTATCCGCCATGACTGCTACCTGTAATCAGTTGAACAAGCCGTAGAAGAACAGGCGCAACCCATCCCATAGACGACCAAAAATGCCGGCACGCTCAACGTCAGCCAGAGCAACCAGCGGTGCGCGATGCACCACCTCATCACCCATGCGGACTTCGACTTCGCCCAGCTCATCGCCCACCACAATGGGGGCGCGCAGCGTTGATTTCAAGCTGACGCTGGCCTGCAGACGATCTGCCTGGCCGCGCGGCAGTGTAAGCAACAGGCCATCGGCCAGACCGGCATGTACCTGATTATCGACACCGGCCCAGACCCGCGGTGAAGCCAGCACTTCGCCCGGCTCATAGAAATTGCGTGTCTCAAAGAAACGGAAGCCCCAGGTCAGCAACTTCTGGGTTTCCGCTGTGCGCACCTGATCGCTACTGGTGCCCATGACTACGGAAATCAAGCGCATGCCTTCACGTTCGGCGGAAGCTACCAGGCAATAACCAGCCGCCTCGGTATGCCCGGTTTTCAGTCCGTCGACACTGCTGTCGCGCCACAACATGCGATTGCGGTTATTCTGCCGGATACCGTTCCAGGTGAACTCGCGCTCCTTGTAGATTTCATAGTATTGCTGGTCATCACGAATGACCGCCTGAGCCAGAATCGCCATATCGCGGGCACTGGAGTACATGGCATCGTCAGGCCAGCCGGTGGAATTGGTAAAGTTGGTATCACGCATACCCAGGCGCTGGGCATGGCTGTTCATCAAGCCGGCAAAGGCATCTTCACTGCCAGCAATATGCTCCGCCATGGCGATACTGGCGTCATTTCCCGACTGGATGATCACGCCGCGCTTGAGATCGATGAAAGGCACCCGATCGCCAACTTCGATGAACATCTTGGAGCCACCCTTGCGCCAGGCTTTCTCGCTGACCAGTACCTCGTCCTGTTCATTGATACGGCCTTCGAGCAACTCCAGGCTACCGATATAGCTGGTCATCATCTTGGTCAGACTGGCGGGTGGCAGGCGCTCATCGGCGTTGTGCTCGATCAACACCTGACCGCTGTTGGCATCCATCAGGATATAGCTGCTGGCAGCAATCTGCGGCGCTGCAGGGACTACAGGTATCGAGGCAGTCTGTGCCTGCGCCAGTGCCGAGAGACCCAGCGCAAGGCCGGCCACAAGCAAGTTCTTCATTGGTTTCAACATGGTTCTCACAAAGTAAAGGGCATGGAAAATCGAATATCAGTTGGCGCGTACCAGGGTAGGTGAACCCAGATCCGCCAGGCGCAAACGATCCATCAGCTGCTCAGCCTCGGTTTCACTGGCTACGGGACCAATCCGCACACGATGCAGAGTCTGGCGCTGCTGCTGGATAGGCGTCACAGTGACACTGGTATTGACCATGGATTGCACGCGCTGGCGCAATTGCTCTGCCGCCTCGCTATTGGAGAAGGCACCCAGTTGTAGATAAAGTTCCCCGCTCTGGACTGGCAGATTCTCCAGCGCCGCGTCCACCAGCCGGCCATCAGGATTGTTCTGTTGCTGCCAGACTACCGGATCAATGCCTTCAACTCTTACCCGGGCTGTGCCACGTTCGGCAAAGCCCAAACGCTTGGCCGCTGCGTAGGACAGGTCGATGATCCGATCAGAATAGAAAGGGCCACGATCATTGACCCGGACAATGACCTCGCGATTGTTCTCCAGGTTGGTCACCTTGACGTAGGTCGGCAGCGGCAGCGTCTTGTGCGCCGCTGTCATCGCATAGAGATCATAGATCTCGCCGTTGGCCGTGTGCCGACCATGGAACTTGGTCCCATACCAGGAGGCAATGCCTTCTTCACGGTAACTGCGCCCATCCTGCATCGGTTTGTAACGCACACCCATCAAGGTATAGGGCGTCGCCTTGTAGGCGCCGGTATGCGGAGTGGGTACCGCATCAGGAATGCGCGAGACATCCATAAGATAACTGGGCGCACCGTCGACCTCAGTCTGGCGAAGCGTCGGCGCGCTGTTAACGGTTGCGCTAGCAATAGGTCTGTCTACCTGTTTGCTCTTGCTGGAACAGGCAATCAGGCTGACGGTAATAAAGCAGAGCAGGCAAAAGTGGCAAAGTCGAGCGACAGTCATGGGTTGCGGGCCTCACGTAACTGTTGTGCCAACTGATGCACGACCATGGCGTACATCACGCTGTGATTATACCGGGTAATCGAATACAGGTTATCCAGTCCGATCCAATGCTCTTTGTGTTCGCCGGCATCAAACTCGAAACTCATTACCCGTTGCTCATCGGGCAGCTCGCTGGCCGGTTGCCAGCCCAGGGCGCGCAATTCAGCCACAGTTCGTCGGGCCTGCAGGCCATCATTCAAGGTAAAACCTTCTGCATAGTGGTCGCCATTGACCTCGGCTGACACCACAACAGGTTCACCATGCTGCCACTTGTGTTCCTTGAAGTAATTGGCCACGCTGCCAATGGCATCCACCGGGTTATTCCAGATATCCACCTTGCCGTCGCCGTCAAAATCGACGGCAAATACCTGGTAACTGCTGGGAATAAACTGCGGATAACCCATGGCGCCGGCGTAGGAACCGGTCAATACCGTTGGGTCCATTTGCTGTTCACGGGTCAACACCATAAAGGCCTTGAGCTGGCGACGGAAAAAATCCGCACGCGGCGGGTAGTCAAAGCCCAAAGTGGTCAGGGCATCCAGAACCCGGTGGGTACCCTTGTGTCGCCCATAAAAAGTCTCCACACCAATAATGGCGACTATCACTTCTGGTTCAACACCGTATTCCTGCTCCGCCCGCTCAAGTGCCTCAGCGTACTCATCCCAGAATTCCAGGCCTTGCTGCAGGCGTTGCTCGGTCATGAAGATGGCCCGGTATTCATGCCAGGGGCGAACCCTTTCGGCCGGACGCGAGATGGCATCCAAAATCGGCTGTCGCCGCTCGGCACCCGCCAGCAGACGCAGGACATAATCAGCACTGAAGCCATGCTCGCTCTGCATTTCCTGCACAAAGGGCAATACTGCCGGATGCTCGATACCGTAGTCGGAAGCCACCGCCAGGGGCGCTAATAGACCACAACCGACCGCCAGCACGGATTGCCTCCAGTGACGCACCACACCCAAAAACCCCATTCTAAGCATCTATTCTCTTTCCTGATTGCGCCACCCGGTCATGCTGCCAGGCATTCGATTTATCCCTCTGGCATCCATTTGCGGTGGGTATGAATCGACATCAGAATGCCGAACCCGACCAGCAGGGTTACCAAGGATGTACCGCCGTAACTGATCATTGGCAAGGGCACCCCGACCACTGGCAACAACCCGCTGACCATGCCGATATTGACGAACACGTATACGAAGAATGTCAGGGTTATACTGCCTGCCAGCAGTTTGCAGAAGCTGTCTTGTGCCTGCAAGGTAATATACAGCCCACGCGCAATGATCAATAGATAAACCATCAGCAGCAAACAGATACCAACCAGGCCGAATTCTTCACCCAACACGGCAATCACAAAATCAGTATGCCCTTCGGGCAGGAAATCGAGGTGTGACTGGGTGCCCTGCAACCAACCTTTGCCGTAGACCCCGCCAGAACCGATCGCCGCCTTGGACTGGATGATGTTCCAGCCGGCACCCAGCGGGTCGGATTCAGGATTAAGAAACGTCAGAATGCGCTGCTTCTGGTAGTTGTGCAGTACAAACATCCACATGGCTATCGCTGCCGGCACCAGCAGTATCGCGGCACCCACCATGTAGCGCCAGCGCAGGCCCGCCAGCAAAAGCACAAAAAAACCGGAGGTCGCAATCAGCAAAGAGGTGCCAAGGTCTGGTTGCTTAAGCACCAGCAACACCGGTACTACAATGATCAACAGGCTGAGCAACACCTGAAACACCGTTGGCCGCAGTGACGTATTGCGAGCCAGATACCAGGCCAGCATCATCGGCATGACCAGCTTCATCAGTTCGGAGGGTTGAAAACGCATTACTCCGGGAATACTCAACCAGCGTTGTGCGCCCTTGGCCTGTACGCCAATCACCAGCACGGCAATCAATAAAAGAACGCCGGCAAGATAGGCCAGCGGCACCCAGCGCTGCATAAAGCGTGGCTGAAACTGAGCAACCACCAGCATTACTGCAAGACCCACGGCGAAAGCCGCACCCTGACGATAGACCATGGTCAGGCTGCGGCTACTGGCTGAATAGAGCACAAAGGCGGCCACAGTCGCCAACACCAGAAGCAGCAGCAGTAACCATGGATCAACATGAATGCGCTGCCAGAAAGGCATACGCCGGCCATAACCCTGGGTGGCGGTCGAGTTCAAGCGTTGTAACCACCTCATTGATCTGACTCCAGGGTAGCTTCCTGTACCAACAAATCGCTGATATCAGTTGGTGGCAGCAACCAGGCATCAAACAGGGCGCGTGCAACGGGCGCAGCTACCCGGCCGCCGGATTCACCGTTTTCCACCATCACGGCAACAGCAATCTGCGGATCATCCGCCGGAGCAAAACCGACAAACAGGGCATGATCTCGATGCCGTTCCTGCAGCGCTTCAGAGTCATACTTCTCCCCCTGGGCTATGGCCACAACCTGGGCAGTACCGGTCTTGCCGGCAATACGGTACTCCGCACCCTGGGCTGACGCTCGTGCCGTGCCGTGTGCGGCATGCATCACGTCCTCCATGGAATCGATAATAAAGTCCCAGTTATCCGGATTATTCAGCTCTATATCGGGCGGCGTATCGCTGGTATCAGGCTCCAGACCTTCGGCATGCTTGAGCAAGCGTGGCCGCATCCACACGCCACGGTTAGCCGTCAGCGCGGTGGAATGCGCCAATTGCAGCGGCGTGGTCATCATGTAGCCCTGACCAATACCGGCAATCAATGTCTCGCCGGGGTACCAGGGCTGGCCACGCGCAGCGCGCTTCCATTCCCGCGAGGGCATCAAACCGCCCTGTTCCTCATGCATATCCAGTGCAACGCGCTGACCCAGGCCAAACTGGCTGAGAAAGTCATGCATACGATCAATGCCCAGTTTGTGCGACAGATCATAAAAGTAGGTGTCATTGGAGCGTGCGATGGAGAACCGCATATCCACCCAGCCATCACCCCGGCGGTTCCAGTTACGATACCGGTGGCTATGATTGGGCAACTGGTAAAAGCCGGGGTCATAGACGCGGCTGGTGCGCGTCACCACATTATGCTCAAGGCCCGCCAAGGCAACCATCTGCTTGATAGTTGACCCGGGCGGGTACTGACCACGCAACACGCGATTGAACAAGGGGCGATCGAGCGAATCGCGCAATGCAGCATAATCCGCGTGACTGATGCCGGTTACAAACAGATTGGGGTTGAATGAAGGCTGGCTGACAAAAGCCAGCACGCCACCCGTCGCCGGATCAATCGCCACTACGGCGCCGCGGCGCCCTGCCAGCGCTTCCTCGGCAATCTGTTGCAAACGCACATCCAGATGCAGGGTCAGATCACGTCCGGGCAGGGGATCGGTGCGCTTGAGCACCCGCAATACGCGACCCCGAGCATTGGTTTCCACCTCCTCATACCCCACCGTGCCGTGCAACCAGTCTTCATATTGGCGCTCGATACCGGTCTTGCCGATATAGTGAGTGCCGGCGTAGGCGACGGTATCAATGCGCTGCAATTCGGCTTCATTGATACGGCCAACATAGCCAACTGCATGGGCAAACATCTCGCCCAACGGATAGTGGCGAACGAAGCTGGCCTGCACTTCAACCCCGGGCAAACGAAACTGGTTGACCGCCAGTCGGGCGATCTGGTCTTCACTCAACTCGAACATGATGGGAACAGCTTCAAAGGGGCGACGTCGCTGTTGCAATCGCCTTGCCGCACGCTGCATGGATTCGCTATCAAGTTCAAGCAGTTCCTCCAGCAACTCCAGCGTGGCCGGAAGGTCCGGCACCCGTTCCCGGGTAATGTTCAGGCTGTAACTGGGCCTGTTTTCAGCCAGTACTATGCCGTTGCGATCGTGGATTCGCCCACGTGTCGGCGGTACTGGCTGAACGTGTACACGATTATTATCCGACAGCGTCGAATGGTAATCGTATTGCACCACCTGCAGGTAATACATCCGCGCTACCAGTGCGCTGAGCATTGCCAGTATGACCAGGCCACAGAGCAGCACCCGCCCTTGCACAATGCGAGCGTCACTCTTGAAATCGGTGAGTTGGATCGGCTTGGCCATTACTTACTTGTGATAGGGGTGACGGTTGAGAATGGTCCAGGCACGGTAAAGCTGTTCTGCCAGGAGAATACGCACCAGAGGATGCGGCAGTGTCAGCGGTGACAGTGACCAGCGTTGTTCACTGGCCTGACGAACCGGTTCTGCCAGCCCTTCCGGGCCACCTACCCTCAGGTTGACGGTGCGCGCATCCAGACGCCAGCTATCCAGTTGTTCTGCCAGGGTTTCCGTGGACCACTCCCGACCATTGACCTCCAGGGTCACAATTCGTTCCCCCGGCTGGGTCGCTGCCAGCATCTGTTCACCTTCACGCTTCATCAAGCGGGCAACATCGGCATTCTTGCCGCGGTTGCTGAGCGGGATTTCCACCAGCTCCAGTGGCAGCTCAGGCGGCATGCGCTTGGCATATTCCTGATAACCCTGTTCTACCCAGCGAGGCATACGTGAAGCAACACTGATCAGGCGAATACGCATCCAGCTTATTCCGACGGTCGTTCCGCGGCAGCCCGACGACTTTCAGCGCTCTCCCACAGACGCTCCAGATCGTAAAACTGGCGGGTAGCGGGCTGCATGATGTGGACCACTACATCACCCAGATCAACCAGTACCCACTCGCCACCCGCCTTGCCCTCCACGCCCAGCGGTTTGTTGCCGGCTTCCTTGGCTTTTTCCACCACATTGTCACTCAGCGCCGATACATGGCGGCTGGAGGTGCCACTGGCAATCACCATGTAATCGGTGATGCTGGTCTGTTCGCGCACATCGATATGCACGATATCTTTTGCCTTGAGTTGTTCCAGTGCGTCGTTGACCAGGTTGAGCAGTTCATCGTTTTG
>SKFV01000209.1 GCA_007117785.1 Pseudomonas sp. | reverse complement strand
TATCCAACCAGTTCATGCGTTCACCTCATCCAGCTGCTTAACCGCAATACGGCGGAACTCGTGCTTCAACGCTTCCTTCTCGATGCGCTCTTTCCACGGATCCTGCTCGAAGGACAGCGAGAACAGTAGCCGCTCATGCAACGCCTTGCGTCGCTCCGGATCGGCCAGCACACCCTGCTTGATGTGTTCCATACCGACGCGATGCAGATAATGCACTGTACGCTCCAGGTAGAAGGCTTCCTCACGGTAGAGTTGCAGGAACGCCAGCGAATATTCCATTACTTCGTCCTCGGTTTTCACCTTGACGAAGAACTCACCGGCCTCCGTCTTGATCCCGCCGTTTCCGCCGATATAGAGCTCCCAGCCGGAATCCACGCCGATGATGCCGATATCCTTGATACCCGACTCGGCACAGTTGCGCGGGCAACCCGAGACCGCCAGCTTGACCTTGTGCGGCGACCACATATTGAACAAGGCATGTTCCAGGTCGATACCCATCTGCGTCGAGTTTTGTGTACCGAAGCGGCAGAACTCACTACCGACACAGGTTTTTACCGTACGGATCGATTTACCGTAAGCATGCCCGGAAGGCATATCCAGATCCTTCCACACACTGGGCAGATCTTCTTTCTTGATACCGAGCAGATCGATACGCTGGCCCCCGGTCACCTTGACCATGGGGACCTGGTACTTGTCGGCTACATCGGCAATCCGGCGCAGCTCGGACGCATTGGTGACACCGCCCCACATGCGTGGCACCACCGAATAGGTGCCATCTTTCTGGATATTCGCGTGCGCGCGTTCGTTGATGAAGCGCGATTGCGGGTCATCCTTGGCCTCACCCGGCCAGGTGGAAATCAGGTAGTAGTTGATCGCCGGACGGCAGGTCGCACAGCCATTGGGCGTGCGCCACTCCATAAAGGCCATGGCCTCGGGAATGCTGGTCAGATTGTGTTCGCGGATGGCCTTGCGCACCTGGCCATGGTTCAGGTCAGTACAACCACACACCGGATGATCGCTCTTCGGCTTCACATCCGCCGCACCGCCCACGGTGTTCAATACAATCTGCTCGACCAGCCCGACACAGGAGCCACAGGAACTGCCCGCTTTGGTGTGCTGTTTGACATCATCAACACTGAACAAGCCGTGTTCTTGAATGGTTTTAACGATGGTGCCTTTGCACACGCCGTTACAACCACAGACTTCCATGTCATCGGGCATGTTGGCGGCCTTGTTCTGGCCCTGATGACCCGTGTCGCCGATGGCATTTTCCCCGAACATCAGATGGTCGCGGATCTCGCTGACATTCTGGTTGTTCTTGATCATGCGGAAATACCAGCCGCCGTCGGCTGTGTCACCGTACATGCAGGCGCCAACCAGCACGTTGTCCCGGATTACCAGCTTCTTGTAGACACCGCCGATGGGGTCGGAGAGGGTGATCTGCTCACTGTCCACATCCCCCATAAAGTCGCCGGCGGAAAACAGGTCGACGCCGGTTACCTTCAACTTGGTCGAGGTTACCGAGCCTTCGTAACGACCATAGCCGAGCATGGCCAGATGATTGGCACAGACCTTGGCCTGCTCAAACAAGGGCGCAACCAGCCCGTAGGCGATACCCCGGTGGCTGGCGCATTCGCCGATGGCGTAGATTTTTGGATCAAAGGTCTGCAGCGTATCGCTGACCAGAATACCGCGGTTGCAGGCAAGGCCCGAACTTTCCGCCAGTTCGGTATTGGGTCGGATACCGGCAGCCATGACCACCAGATCCGCAGGTACCTCAGTACCGTCCTTGAAGCGGACGGCCTTGACCCGGCCTTGACCATCATCCACCAGTTCGCTGGTAAATTGTGGCAACAGGAACTTCAGCCCGCGCTCTTCCAGTGACTGTTGCAGCAGCTCGCCAGCGGTACGGTCGAGCTGGCGCTCCATCAGCCATTCGCCAATGTACACCACGGTCACGTCCATACCGCGCAGCATCAGACCGTTGGCTGCTTCCAGACCGAGCAGACCACCACCGATAACCACCGCGTGTTTGTGCGTCTTGGCGCTGTCCATCATTTGCTGGGTATCGGCAATATCGCGGTAGCCAATGACCCCTTCGAGGTCATTGCCGGGAATCGGCAGCATGAAAGGGTTGGAGCCAGTGGCCAGCAGCAAGCGGTCATAGTCTGCCTCGGTGCCATCGTCGGCGATCACCTTGCAGTTGCGGCGGTCGATCTCGACGATCTTGCGACCGGTGTGCAGGGTGATGCCGTTGTCGGCATACCAGTCCAGCGGGTTGAGGATAATGTCATCGAAATGCTGCTCGCCAGCCAGTACCGGCGAAAGCAGGATGCGGTTGTAGTTCGGGTGCGGTTCAGCCCCGAACACCGTGATGTCGTACATATCGGGCGTCAGCTTGAGCAACTCTTCCAGGGTACGAACCCCGGCCATGCCGTTGCCTACCATCACCAATTTGAGCTTTTGCATCCCGGGCTCCATTGTTTTGCGCGCATAAAAAAAGCGTCCCCACCGCTTTCGCGGTAAGGACGCCTTTGTCCAGTAATTGAATTGTCAGTCGATGACCCGTGTCAGCCTGTGCAAAGCATCGGGTTATCTCGATACAACTGACCATGCATGGGTTGTGCCAAAACGCAAGCTTTTGAAATACATGGTCTTTTAAGTCATTGCACGGGGTGCGACTGCACTTATATGATGCATGTAGCCCTGCACTGGTGCGTCTAATGTTGCGCTGTGCGCACAATCATTACTGACTGGGGTGCCTGCTGCACCACGCGCATGGCATGGGTGCCCAGTAGAATGCGCTCCAGTTTGGGCCGCTTGTGCGAGGCCATTACGATAAGGTCCGCACCGAGCTGTTGCGCGCACTCGAGTATGGCTTCCCAGACCTTGCCATCGGTGACCAGAAAATCGCTGTGCAAATCTGCCGGCAGGTGATTTTCAACAAATACCCGGAGACGCTCATGCAGTGCCTTGCGGGTTTGCTCGGCGTAATCCTGCGGAAAGTAACCGGCCACCAGCGGGGTGCCAAAGTCAGGCGTCACACTGAGCAAGGTCAGCCGGGCACGGTTTTGCCGCGCCAGGGCAATCGCTGTGGGCAGGGCATGGTCCCAGGAGCTGGGATGTTGCAGATCAACGGGGAGTAGCAGATGTTTGAGCATGTCCATCTCCTTGCCAGCTCGGGCGGCGACGCTTCCATTGTAGCCCAGTAACCAGGCCGAGCAGAGCCAGACCCGGGAGCCACATCCATTCCTTGCGCCAGCGATCGACCGGCGCTTGTAGCTGGACAATTTCCTGATCCCAGTCAAAGCCCAGTTCTTCAGCTAGACTGCCGAAGCGGACCTGGTCGACCAGGGTGCGGCCGTCTTCTTCGATCAATTCCAGCCCCAGGTTGTGCATGCGTTCAGGGCCGTCACTTCCTTCCGGAATCGGTACCCGGAGGAAAAACTGGCGTGGGTCACCAAACTCGTCCTCACCAGCAATTTCCATGCGCAGGTAATTGTCCCGATCGATCTGATCCAGTATCAGCGCCAGTTCACTGGGTGGTACATCCTGATAGGGGTCGTGCATCAAATCCATCCAATAGCCGGGGCGGAAAAGGGTGAAGGCCACCAGCAGCAACAGCAGGCTCTCATACCAGCGGCTGCGCACCAGAAACCAGCCCTGGGTGGCGGCGGCGAACATCAACATGGCAATAGTGGCAATGACAAAGATCACCATGCCATGCAGCCAGCTGACATCGATCAGCAGCAGGTCGGTGTTGAAAATGAACAGGAAGGGCAGGGCGGCGGTGCGCAAGCTGTAGTAAAAGGCCTGGAAGCCGGTTCGCAGCGGGTCGCCGCCGGATACCGCCGAGGCGGCAAAGGAAGCCAGCCCGACCGGTGGCGTTACATCCGCCATGATGCCGAAGTAGAACACGAACAGGTGCACGGCTATCAGGGGGACCAGCAGGCCATTCTGTTGCCCCAGGGTAACAATCACCGGAGCTAGCAGGGCCGAGACCACAATGTAGTTGGCCGTGGTCGGCAGGCCCATGCCGAGAACCAGACTGAGAATGGCGGTGAGCAGCAGCATCAACAGCAGATGGCCCATGGATAGCCACTCCACCACTTCGGCCAGTACCAGGCCAATACCGGTCTGTGCCACGGCGCCGACGATAATGCCGGCCGTTGCCGTGGCAATACCGATACCGATCATATTGCGCGCACCGGTAACCAGGCCCTGAAAGAAATCGTCCAGACCCCGAAGGCTGGCTGCGCGTAATGAGGTGTTACGGCGAAACAGTGCGGTCAGTGGCCGCTGGGTCAGAATGATACCGACCATGAAAACTGTGGCCCAGAAGGCCGACAGGCCGGGTGACAGGCGCTCGACCATCAGGCACCAGACCAGCACCACGACCGGCAGCAAAAAATGCAGCCCGGCCAAAACCGTGGGTCGGGTTTGTGGCAGCTCGTCAATCGGGCTGTTCGGGTCATCCAGGGTCAGCTCAGGCACCTGCGCAGCCAGGCGCAACAAACCGATATAGGCCAGCGCCAGCGCGGCGGCCACGACCCAGCCTGCATGGGCGCCAAGCAAGGGCTTGAGCCAGCCGAGACCGTAATACACCGCAAAGGACAAGGCCATCAAGAGCAGCAGGCCGGTCAGGAAACCAATCAGTTTTCGTATCAGGGGGCGCGGCGGATTGCTGCTGGGGATGCCCTGCATGCCAGCCTTGAGCGCTTCAAGGTGGACGATATAGATCAGCGCGATATAGGAAATCAGCGCTGGCAAGAAGGCATGGCGGATGACCTCGACATAACTGATACCCACGAACTCGACCATCAGGAATGCCGCGGCACCCATCACCGGTGGCATGATCTGGCCATTCACCGAAGAGGCTACTTCCACCGCGCCGGCTTTTTCCGCACTGAAACCGACCCGCTTCATCAGCGGAATGGTGAAGGTGCCGGTGGTGACCGTATTGGCAATCGAAGAGCCGGAAATCAACCCGGTCATACCCGAGGCGACGACGGCGGCTTTGGCCGGGCCGCCGCGATAATGCCCAAGCAGGGAAAAGGCCACCTTGATGAAATAATTCCCGGCGCCAGCCTTTTCCAGCAGGGCGCCAAAAAGCACGAAGAGAAACACAAAACTGGTGGAGACGCCCAGGGCGATACCGAACACGCCCTGGGTGGTCAGCCAGTGATGATTGGCCAGCGACTGCCAGCCGACCCCGCGGTGGGCCAGAATACCCGGCATATGCGGTCCGAGCAGGGAGTAGAGCAGAAATACCAGGGCGACCAGCATCAGCGGTGGCCCCAAGGTTCGACGTGTGGCTTCCAGCAGCAACAGCAGGCCGGTCAGGGCGACCACGACATCAAAGGTGGTCGGTGCGCCAGGGCGTTGCGATAGCTGCTGGTAAAACAGATACAGATAGGCGGCGCAGAAACTGGCAATCAGGGCCAGCAACCAGTCGGTCAGCGGGATGTGCTGGCGCGGCGAGCGGCGCAACGCAGGAAAGGCAATAAAACCGAGAAATACGGCAAAGGCGAGGTGGATCGAGCGTGCCTCGGTACTGTTGAATACGCCCATACTGAACACGAAGGGCAGAGGGGAGGCGATCCAGAGCTGAAACAATGACCAGGCGGCAGCTACGGTCAATAAAACGGTTTTGCCGAGCCCGGCAGGCTGGCGTGGCCCTGACTCGACGCTGGCGACCAGTGCATCCAGTTCAGCCTGACGTGTGCTGTCAGTATTGGCCATGGGTCAGAAAATCCCGATCAGAGTCTGCGCCAGCGTTTCATACTGGCGCAGAGAAGGGCGTGAAGCATGTTGCCGGCTGCTTACATCCAGCCGCGCTCCTTGTAGTAGCGTACCGCGCCATCATGCAGGGGTGCACTCAGGCCGTCCTTGATCATGTTTTCCGGCTCCAGATTGGCGAAGGCATCGTGCAGACGACGGAAGCGATCAAAGTTCTCGAATACAGCCTTGACGATCTGGTACACGGTTGCATCGTCAGTCTCTGTGGTCGTGACCAGAGTAGCGCTTACCCCAAAGGTTTCGACGTCATCATCATTGCCGCGATACATGCCACCAGGGATGGTTGCGCGCGAGTAGTAGGGATAATTCTCGACCAACTGATCAATCGCCTCGCCGGTCACATTGACCAGATTGGCGTCTACTGTTGTTGTGGCTTCCTGAATCGAGCCGTTGGGGTGGCCGACGACATAGACCATGGCATCGATATTGTTGTCACCCAGCGCCGACGCCTGCTCGTTGGCGGTCAGTTCCGAAGCCAGAGAAAAGTCACTCGTGGTCCATTCCAGGTATTGCATCACCACGTCCATGGTGTTGCGCTGTCCAGAGCCGGGGTTGCCGATATTGACCCGCTTGCCTTTGAGGTCAGCCAGCTCGTTGATATTGGCGCTTTTCCGCGCGACTACAGTCAGCGGCTCGCCATGCAGCGAGAAGAGTGCACGCATGCTGTCCATCGGGCCTTGCTGTTCGAAATTACCAACACCCTGGGAGGCCTGGTATTGCACGTCCGACTGGACCACGCCCAGATACATGCTCTCATTGCGCATGGCATTGACATTGGCAACCGAGCCGCCAGTGGAAGGCGCGTTGCAGCGCAAGCCATGCTCGCTGGCGCCACGGTTGACCAGGCGACAGACACTCTGGCCAACACGATAATAGACGCCTTGCTGGCCGCCGGTACCTATGGTGACAAACTTCTGTTCGGCAATCGCCGGGGTTGAGCTCAGCAGCGCGCCGCCCAGCAGGGCAGAAAAAACAGCGGCAAGGGTTGTGCGTTTCATCAGTAAGGCTCCTTGTTCAATGGGTGGGGCTGGCCCGGTAGCGAGCAAGCCCTCATTGCACCCTTAGGAACATAAACCCCAGCTGCCGAACAGGCAAGCTGACGGCGTTGTCAATCCAGTGGCCAGCCGCCCATTTCACGCCAGCGATTGACGATGGCGCAGAAAAGTTCGGCGGTCTTTTCCGTGTCATACCGCGCGGAATGTGCTTCATGCCCGTCAAAGTCGATGCCGGCAGCGGCACAGGCCTTGGCCAGCACGGTTTGCCCATAGGCCAGGCCACCCAGGGTGGCGGTATCAAAACAGGAAAAGGGATGAAAAGGGTTGCGCTTGATCTCGCAGCGCTCGACCGCAGCATTGAGAAAGCCAAGATCGAAAAAAGCATTGTGGCCAACCAGCACGGCGCGCTTGCAGCCGGCTGATTTAACCGCCTTGCGTACTTGTTTGAAAATCTCGGTCAGGGCTTCCTGTTCGCTGACCGCCATGCGCAGGGGATGATCCAGCTTGAT
>SKFV01000042.1 GCA_007117785.1 Pseudomonas sp. | reverse complement strand
GTTACGGTCCCAGCCAACCAGCAAAATGGTTGCCAATACGCCGAAAGTCAAACCAATCCAGGGCTCAAAGAAGGCCAGCGCTGCACCAATCAGCACTACGGTCCCGCGCGAGGTATTGTTCTGCGGAATCGACATGGCCACATAGGCACAGGCAAAGCCGGTAAGCACCAGGGTCAAGGACAATGCAACGCCCAGCAAAGGCTGCAAGCCGGTCAACAAGGGCAACAGGAAGAACAGCAAAGGAATACCCATCAGATAGTAGGAAGCCAGACCGCTATGCAGGCTGTTCATCCCTTTGACACCCTGCTTCCAGCGCTGCACGATAATCACCTGAACCCCGGTCCACATGGCACCTTGGGTCGGGAAGAAGGGAGCAAAAACACCCATGAGTGCGTTACGAATACCTACCGACAAGTGAGTGCGCGTCGGATTGATATCGATATGCTCATCCTGACGTTTGGTCAGGCCATCGCGAATCACCTCATTGCCGGTCACCATGTCACCAAACAGAATTACATAGGTAATGATGGCCAGAGGAATACCCTGCAAAAACATTTCCAGACTCGGCCAACCAATGGCAAAGGGTGACATCTGATTCCAGGCGTCAGCCACCGGCGGAACCAGGATGCCCCACTGGATATTGTAGCTGACCTCGCCCACCATAGGGCCGACTACACCGGCGATGATAAAGCCGGGCAACAGCCCCAGTGCACCAATAATGGCAAATACCTTGTAGCGCTCCTTGAGCTTCTGCATTGGCAGCGAAAAGGCAAAGATCAGGCACACCGCGCAAGCCAGGGTAATGGCAACTGGCTGCTGGAACAAAAAGCGCTCAGCATCATCGATAAACACCCGCTTCAGCGCGGCGATTGCAGCACCGAGAATAATCCCCGCCTTGAGCGTATCCGGTAGCCAGAGTACAAATTTCTTGCCTAGCCCGCTGACCCCCAGCAGCACCAGCAGAAAGGCAAAGTTGAGCGACAGGGCAGTCATTGCCTGGAAACGGGATACCGGGTCATCATAACCACCCAGCACATAGGCCAACACCAGAGGTAACGCTGGCGTAATCCACCCGGGGGCATAGGGTTCGCCAAAAACGATAATGGCCGACCCCAACAGAATCGAGTGGATCATGGACACAGCAACAGCTTCTTCAAAGCTCAAGCCGAAGAATTCCATCATCAAAGGAATCAGGGCGAGACCGGTAGCAGCTGCAACAAACAGCCCCTGTAATGCCTCTTGCCAATAGAACCGCGTGTGATAAAAAGGCACGCGCAGAGTAAAAGGGCCCCAGCGCCAGCCGGGAAGCTCGGGTTTAGACATGGCACACTCCGTGACTTTTGGACTTGTTTTAGTTTTTCCGAACCAGATCGAAATTGTGAGTCATTATGCCGTGTGATGACCACCTGTGCATACGACCAGTTGCACGCCGACTTCTAGTGTCTAATCTGTATTCCTCAAGCAGCAAAACTCATGCAAGCCAGAGCCAATAAGGCCTGTGGCCGCACACATCAATTGCCAGCTGATGCGAACCGCTCTCAATCACGCCATACTTGCATTATCACAGCTATGAATGACATCAAGTTGAGCTATCGCCCCGCTCTTCTCGCAACAATCGGTGGCGGGTTGCAGATGGCGATCCCGTTCCACGCGCCAGCAAGCTGTACAAGACCGGAATCACAAACAAAGTCAGGAACATGGACACGCTGACCCCGGACATCACTACAATACCGATCACCGAACGGGTCTCAGCTCCAGGACCAAAGGCCAGTACCAACGGAATGGCACCCGCTACCGTCGTCACACCCGTCATCATGATCGGCCGTAAGCGCAGAGTGCTGGCTTCGACGAGTGCATCATCAAAGGATTTGCCGGCATCACGCAACTGATTGGCAAACTCGACGATCAGAATCCCGTTCTTGGCAGCCAACCCGATCAGCATGACCAAGCCAATCTGGCTGTAAAGATTGAGCGAGTTTCCTGTCAGCCACAGGCCAAGCAGAGCACCGCCAATCGCCATGGGCACCCCGAACATAATCACCAGCGGATGTACAAAGCTCTCGAACTGCGCTGAGAGCACAAGAAATACCACCACCAGTCCGAGCGCAAAGACAAACATCAAAGACCCACCCGCATTGCGCAAATCCAGTGACTGCCCCTTGTAATCAATCACCAGGCTGTCAGGCAAGTGCTCCCGAGCCAGAGCCTCGACGTGATCAAGGGCTTCACCCAAGGCAACACCATCAGCCAGGCCTGCCTGCAAGGTAATGGCCCGATTACGGTTATACCGGTTGAGCGTTGTCGAGCCAGCATACTCTTCCAGGCTGACCATATTGGATAGCGGAATCAGCTCACCACTGGTAGCCGAGCGTACGTAGATATTTTCCAGACTGGTCGGCTGACGCTGGCTCTCAGGCTCGCCCTCCAGAATCACGTCATACTCTTCGCCATCATCGATATAAGTGGTGACACGCCGTGAGCCGAGCATGGTTTCCAGGGTACGACCTAGGGTACCGACATTGACACCAAGGTCGGCAGCGCGATCGTAATCCACGCGCACCTCCAGCTGCGGCTGGGTCTCCTTGTAATCGGAATCCAGATTGGTCAGACCAGGGTTGTCGGCTCCAATCTTTTCCATCAGGGTGTCGCGCCACTCGGCCAGTTCGGTGTAGGTACCGGCACCCCCAATGACCATCTGGAATGGCTGCTGCTGACCACCACCAAAGCCCTGACGCATCACCGGGAAGGCGCGCACCCCGGGCAAATCTGCCAGACGTTGCTGGATATCCGACATGATCTCCCAGCCCGAACGGCGCTGCCCCCAGTCCTCCAGTACGATAATCACGATACCGGTGTTGAAGGTCTCTACACCACCGAAGGCCCGCGGTGCGCGGACCAACAGGCGCATGATGTCGCCCTCCTCAACCAGATGCATCAGCCGCTCTTCAATCTCGTTCATGTAATCGAGCATGTAATCGTAGGTCGCACCCTCGGGACCATTGACGATCAGGAACATGGAGCCGCGATCTTCACGTGGGGTGTATTCGCTGGGCAGCTGGTTGAACAGCCAACCGGTACCGATAAACATGGCGAGGAACACCAAGAGGGCAACCCAGCGCCAACGCAGCACCTTGATCAGCAGCTTGGCGTAGAAGCTGCGAGTCCTGAACAGAATGCGCTCGACCTGCCGGGTCAACCAGTTCTCGCCATCACGGGGCTTGAGTACCTTGGAAGCCAGCATGGCCGAGAGGGTCAGCGCGACAAAGCTGGAAAAAGCCACTGCAGCGGCCATGGTCAGCGCAAATTCGGAAAACAGGCGCCCGACATCGCCCTGCAGGAATGCAATGGGTACAAAAACCGCAATCAGGACCAGGGTGGTCGAGACCACGGCAAAGGCCACCTGACGTGCGCCGTAGAAGGCTGCGACCAAGGGCGTTTCACCTTCTTCATCAATGCGCCGGCGAATATTCTCCAGCACGATGATGGCATCATCCACCACCAGGCCGATGGCCAGCACCAGGGCCAGCAAGGTCAACAGGTTGATGGTAAACCCGAATAACAGCAGCGCGCTAAACGTCGCGATGATGGAAACTGGCAAAGTCACTGCGGGAACCAGAATCGCCCGCGGACTCCCGAGGAAGAGGAAAATCGCCAATACCACCAATACGAGGGCAATGGCCAGTGTGCTGTAGACTTCCTTGATCGCGCCCTCAATAAATACCGAGCCGTCAAAGCTGGGCTCAATACTCATCCCTTCGGGCAAGGTGTCATTCAACTCGGCAACCAGTGCCCGTGAATCGCGGGATAGCTCCAGCGTATTGGCAGTGGATTGTCGCTCCAGACCAATACCCACCATGGGCACGGTATTACCGCGGAACAGATTGCGCGCCTCTTCAGTACCGCGCTCAACCCGGGCCACATCCGCTAGGCGCACCAGATAATTGTCACCACGAGCAACCACCAGACGAGCAAAGTCCTCCGCCGTATTGAAGCTGCGCGCTACGCGAACGGTAAACAGGCGGTTGAAGGATTCAATATTACCGGCCGGCAGCTCGACATTTTCCGAGCGCAAAGCATCCTCGACGTCGCTGACGGTAAGATTACGTGCCGCCAGTGCTTCACGATCCAGCCAGATTCGCATGGCGTAGCGCTGCTGGCCGCCAACGCGGACGGCACCAACCCCGTCCAGGGTGGAAAAGCGATCAACCAGGAAACGCTCGGCATAGTCGGTCAGCTCCGTCATGTTCAGACGGTCACTGGTCAGGTTCCACCAGATCACCACATCCTGGTTGGCATCCACCTTGCGCACGGCTGGCGGGTCAGCTTCATCCGGCAACAAACGCAGGACTGCGGATACCCGGTCGCGAATATCGTTGGCTGCTTCATTAACGTCACGGTTGATGGAAAAGCGGATGGTAATACGTGAGCGACCATCTTCACTTTGCGAATCAATAAACTCGATACCCTCAATGCCAGCAACTCGTTCTTCAATCACCTGGGTGACCTGGGAATCGATCACGCTTGCAGCCGCGCCGCGGTAGTTAGTCTCGATGGTGACCACGGGTGGATCAATATCTGGGTATTCCCTAAGCGGCAGCATATTGAAAGACACGATGCCAAAAATCACCAGCAGCAAAGCAAGAACAGTCGCAAAAACCGGGCGGGTAACCGCGGTATCAGACAAAATCATCGGTTACCCCTAGTTGACGGCATCATCGTGGCGCAGGGCATCAGCCACTGACTGACCAATACCCAGCTCGGCCTTGATACTCACTGCCTGACCGGGACGCAGCTTGAAGCCACCATGGCTGACCACTTTGTCGTCCACACTGAGACCAGAGCGGATTTCCACATAACCGGCAAAGCGCTGACCTAGCTCGACCTGCTGACGCGCAACGGTCCAACCATCGTTATCACCAGCGTCCAGACGCATGACAAACTGACGCAAGCCCTGTGGCAACAGCGCCTCTTCCGGAATCACCAGTGAATCACGCGGCAAGCTGGCAATACGAATACTCATCAGCATGCCCGGTCGTAATTGACCCTCCGGATTGGGGATCAACGCACGTACCCTTACGGTCCGGGTGACCGGATCGACTTCGTTATCCAGCACACTGATTTCACCCTCGAACATCTCATCCGGCCAGGCTCGGCTGCTGGCACGAATCTTCAGCCCCGGACGCAGTTCAGCCATGCGGGTTTCCGGCACGCGAAAATCCAGCTTCATAATGCTGTCATCATGCAGGGTGGCGACGGGTATACCTGGCGTCAGCAAAGTGCCGACACTGACTTGCCTCAAACCCACCACACTGTCAAAGGGCGCCCGAATCTGCCGATCGGCAAGTCTGGCCTCAACGGCCTGAATACGTGCCCGGGCTATATCGAATTCGCGTTGCCGGTCTTCCAGCTCCTGATTCGACAAGAATCGACTTTCGACCAGTTGGCGTGCCCGTTGCAGTTGGCCTTCAGCATTGGCGAGGGCGACCCGCGCCTCTTCCAATTGTGCCTGTTGTTCACGACTATTGAGCTCAACCAACAGATCACCCGCAACGACCCGCTGGCCATCCGTGAAATGGATGCGGCTGATGGTTTCCGTAAGGTTGGCCGTCACCACCGCCGTCTCATTGGCCATCAGGGTACCCAATGCCTCGATATCGGTAGCCAGGGCACGCTCTTCTGCCACTGCCACAATAACCGGCATTGGTGGCTGGGCCTGAGCCTGCGGTGCTCCTGCCAACACAACCAGCGGTAGCAATCCCCTGAGCAGTTTTTTTACAGCAGTCATCCTGATCACCCGAGCTGACAGCGCGCCCGCAGAGTGGGAACGCAAATGAAATTCAATCCCACTATGATGACCTGATCAACGCGGGCTGCACAGCCCCGATTAGTGGAGATTTTCGAACACTATGTGACGAGATGTGCCCGGTCGAGACAGCCCCGAGCATTCTTCATCGATAAGGAAAGTTGCTGCGCCTGCTGTCGAGCAGGAACTCGATACTCCCGGAGCGGGGCCATGCACACCGGGAAGGCCGAGTTCCACCTCCGCCAGCGGTGGCTAATGCCGAGCAGAATTCCGGCACTACCGGGAACTGAACAAACACTACCCTTACGGGAGAGGGCCCGGGCGTGCGGGGGTAGATCAGGAAGTCGCAGCAAGAGACTGATGCACCTTACTCCGCCAACCGTTCACGCAGAAACAGATGCATGGCGGCAAAAGAGCGCTCGGCAACCAGAGGGTGGTATTCAGCCTGGCCGGGTATGGCGGCAGTCGGGTCGGTAAAGGAATGCACAGCACCGCCGTAACTGGTCAACTGCCAATCCACCTTGGCATCACGCATTTCCTGTTCAAAGGCCTGTACCTGCTCGACCGGCACATAAGGATCGTCGGCACCGTGCAGAACCAGGACCGACGTCTTGATCGCTTTGGCATCCTCGGCATTCGGCGTATCCAGATTGCCGTGGAAGGACACCACACCACCAATGTCGGTACCTGAGCGCGCCAGTTCAAGCACTGTGCCGCCGCCAAAACAGAAACCGATGGCAGCCATCTTGTCGGTATCCAGCGCTACCTGATCAGTCTGCGCCTTGAACACCTCCAGCGCGGCATTGACGCGATGTCGTTGCAAGGCCCGGTCATTACGCACAAAGCTGGCAGCCTTGCTGGCCTCGTCAGCATCCTTAGGGCGGATGTCCTTACCGTACATATCGGCAATAAACACGACATATTCAGAACCTGCTGCACGATAGGCCTTCTCGGCTGCACGCTCGGTCACACCCATCCAGTTGGGGACCATCAACAGCCCCGGACGCGCCTCGCTGATGCTGCCGTCATATACCAGCATGCCTTCAAAAGCATCACCATCAATGTCATAGGCAACCGGCTGGGTGACCATATCCGCCTGGGCTGCGGCAGCTACGCCGGCAAATAATAAGGTTGTCAGTGTTTTTTTCATTCCATCATCCTTGCAGTAGCAGCGATTTGATTAACGATTCAAGTGGCTGACACAAGTGTTGTCAACCCGGACCAAGCGGCAAAAACCGTACAAATAAAAACGGGCGGGGTGCCCATAGACAACGCCCACCCGTTTTATCACTACTGATCAGCTCAGCGGCTGAGCTCCACCAGTAGCGCATTCAAGCGACGCACATAACTGCCTGGATCGGGTAAAGCCTCACCCGCCGCCAACGCAGCCTGGTCAAACAGGATATGCGTCAGGTCGGCAAAACGCGCCTCATCCTGTTCGGCATCGAGTTTTTCCAGCAATGGATGGCTGGTATTGATCTCCAGAATCGGTTTGCTGTCCG
>SKFV01000213.1 GCA_007117785.1 Pseudomonas sp. | reverse complement strand
TGCGCTGGATGAGGCGGACATTGCCCCGCGCCTATTGCAGGCACAAGCCGAGCTGGCGGATGCGGAGGCGCAACTGGCCAGTGAGCGCGCGGGGCAGCGAAACGATCAGCGTGCGCTGGCGCTGGAGCAGCGCATTCTGGCCAATGCCGAAGCGGCGCTGGCGCGTATGCAGCGGCTGGTCGAGCGCGAACTGGCACCACGTGCCGAGCTGGACAATGCGGAAGACACCATGGAGCGGGCGGCACTCACGGTGGCCAACCGGCAGCGCAACATTGACACCTTTGCCCACCGCGAAGCGGCCCTGCAGGCGCGCATACAACGTAGCCAATCCGCGCTGGAAAGCATGCATCGCGATGCTGAACGCAGCCGTTTTGTCGCGCCCTATGATGCTATCGTCAGTCAGCCACAGGTAGCGGTGGGTGATCAGGTGAATGCCAACCAGGCTTTGTTTGAGCTCTACCCCCTGGCTGGCATGGAAGTGCGCGCGGCACTGCCGCAGATCTACAGTCAGGCCTATATGCAGGCGCTGGCTGAAGGCGCGACCATTCGCGCCGAAACCCTGGACGAGCCGGTGGTTGGGCTGACCCTGGTGCGTATCGCCGGGCGTGCCGATGCCAGCGGGGTTGAAGCCCTGTTCGAGCTGGATGAACCGGCCCCCAGCCTGCGCGTCGGCAATCTGCTGGCCTTGAGCGCTACCCGACCAACCCGGCAAAACAGCGTTGCCTTGCCGCACAGCGCGCTCTACGGCAATGACACCATTTATGCCCTTGAGGATGGGCGCATGCAGCGGCTTGAGGTAGAGCGCCTGGGCGAAACCCGTGATGAGCAGGGTGAGCGGCGTGTGCTGGTCGGCTCGCCGGAGCTTGTGGCCGGTATGCAGATCATCATTACCCATCTGCCCAATGCCATGCAGGGGCTGAAAGTGGATACCGCCGCGGATGTCGAGGAGCAGCCCTGATGAGCCGTTCGCGCAGCCCATTGGGTTTTTTCGTTCGTCATCCGGTCGCCGCCAACCTCTTTATGCTGCTGATGATCGGGGCCGGAGTGCTGGGCCTGTCGCGGATGAACATCCAGTTCTTCCCCACCTTCGCGCTGGATTTTGTCACCGTGCGCGTGGTCTGGAGCGGCGCATCGGCGGAGGACATCGAGCAGGCGATCACCATTCCACTGGAGCAGCGCCTGCGCAGTGTGGAAAACCTCAAATCGATGACCTCGACCTCGGCCCAGGGCGTTTCCAATATCACCCTGGAGTTTGTCGAGGGCAGTGACCCGATTGTCGCGCTGGATGATGTACGCCAGCTGGTGGATGAATTCCGCAACTTGCCGGGTGGCGCTGAAAGGCCGGAGGTGGCACGTGTTGCGCGCTTTGACCCGGTGGCCAATGTGCTGGTCTATGGCCCCTATGCGGATCACGAGTTGCGTGCCCTGGCCTACCGTCTGGAGCGCGATCTGCTGGCGCGGGGCATTGACAGGATCAACCTGGCCGGGCTCCCGGCGCAGCAAATCAGTATTGATGTACCCAATCAACGCTTGCAGCAGCTGGGCATGAGCCTGGACCAGATTGCCGACCGCATAGCGGCCGAATCGCGAGATCTGCCGGCGGGTCAGATCGGTGGTCAGGATGCGGCGCGCGAGCTGCGTGCCATTGAGCAGCGTCGCAGCCCGGACCAGTTTGCCGAGCTGGTGTTGCAGTCCGATGCCAACCGCTACACACGGCTTGGCGACGTTGCCAGCATCCGCCAGGAGCCCATGCGCAATCAGACCATGTTGCGCTATGACGGCTATCCGGCAGTGGAAATGCAGTTGCAGCGCTCGGAAAACGGCCATTCACTGGTGTCGGCGCAGATTCTCAACGACTGGCTTGAGGAGGTACGTCCGACCTTACCAGAAGGCCTCAAGCTGCATGTCTATGATGAAGCCTGGCAACTGATCAACGAGCGGATCAATCTGCTGGTCAATAACGGTATTGGCGGTCTGGTACTGGTGCTCTTGCTGTTGTATTTCTTCCTGCCCGCCCGGGTAGCTCTCTGGGTGGCGGTCGGTATTCCCACGGCTTTTCTTGGTGCGCTCGGGGTATTCTGGCTGATTGGCGGTTCGATCAATATGATCTCGCTGTTTGCCCTGATCATGGCGCTCGGGGTTATTGTCGATGATGCCATTGTGGTCGGTGAAGATGCCGATGCGCATTTTCGCGATGGCGAAAAACCTGAATATGCCTCTGAGGGGGCGGCCAAACGCATGCTCTGGCCGGTGGTTGCTTCGTCGTTGACGACGGTTGCGGCCTTTATGCCGCTGCTGATGGTCGGCGGGGTCTTCGGTAATATCCTTGGCGATATTCCATTGGTGATGATCTGTATTCTGATTGCCTCTCTGATCGAGTGCTTTGTGGTGTTGCCGCACCATTTGCGCAATGCCTTCAAGCCGCCGTCAGTCAATTTGCGTCAGTCCGCTCTGGCGCGTACCGGGCACAAGCTGGACAGTGTTCGCAATCGCTTTGATCAGGCCTTCGGAGGTTTTCGCGAGGGGCCGTTCAGGCGCTTTTCCGCGCGCACCCTTGAGCATCGTGGTTCGACCCTGGCCTGCGCCTTGCTGGCGATCCTGTTCACCGTTGGCTTGATGAGCAGTGGGCGCATTGGCTTCAGTTTCTTCCCCACTCCGGAGCCGCAGGTGCTCTATGCCAACGCAACCTTTGTCGCCGGTACTCCGCGCAGCATCATGGAAGACTTTACCGAACACTTGCAGGACACCCTGAACCAAACCGAGGCTGAACTCGGCGGAGATCTGATCCAGACCGCGATTGTGCGCCGTGGCCAGATAACCGGCTCGGCGGGTACCGGTCGCAGCGGCGATCAAGTGGGCTCGGTGATGGTTGAACTGATCTCGCCGGATGACCGCACTGTGCGTAACCAGGCTTTTATTCGCGCCTGGCGTGAACGAATCGAAACGCCAGCCGGGCTTGATCGACTGGTAATGACCGAGCGGGTGGCCGGGCCGCCGGGCAAGGATATCAATGTGCGCCTGAGTGGTGAGGATGCCCTGCAGATCAAGGCGGCAGCGGACGAGCTGTCGCAGATGCTGGGATCGATCGAGGGCGTGCTGACGGTGGAAGATGATATGGCCTGGGGCCGCGAACAACTGGTCTTTCAGCTGACGCCCTTCGGTCAGGCCTTGGGCCTGAGTACCCAGAGTCTGGGCAATCAGTTGCGCGCTGCCTACGACGGCCGTCTGGCGCAGATCTTCCAGCAACAGTCGGATGAGATCGAAGTGCGTGTGCAGCTGCCACGTGAAGAGCGCGAACGTATGGCCAGTCTGGCGCATCTGAACATCCGCCTTGACGATGGCCGCTTTGTGCCGTTGGAGCAGGTAGCCGAGTTCAGTACCCGCCAGGGCTTTGAAGCCTTGCGACATGCCGAAGGGCGTCTGGCGGCGGAAGTGACGGCAGATCTTGACTCAGCCATGACGACCGCCGGAGTGGTGCTGGAAGCTCTGGCACCGGCCTTGCCCGATCTGGCCGCGCGCTACAATGTCAGCTACAGCTTTGAAGGTCGCTCAGCCGATCAGCGCGAGACAATGGCGGATATGCTGACCGGTCTGATTATCGGCCTGGTGCTGATGTACGCCATTCTGGTCTGGGTGTTTACCTCCTGGACCACACCGCTGATCGTGATGGCGGTGATTCCGCTGGCACTGGTCGGTGCGCTGCTGGGCCACTGGCTGATGGGCATGAACATGACCATCATGTCGCTGTTCGGCCTGTTCGGCCTGTCCGGGATTGTGGTCAACAATTCGATAATTCTGGTGACCTTCTATGAGGAGCAGCGCAAGCGTGGCCTGGCCATTACCGAGGCGCTGAATCAGGCCGTGGTGCAGCGTTTGCGTGCGGTGCTGCTGACCTCGCTGACCACTATTGGCGGCTTGTTGCCGCTGCTGTTCGAAACCTCACTGCAGGCACAGTTCCTGATTCCGATGGCGACCTCGATTGCCTTCGGGCTGGGCTTCTCTACCTTGCTGGTCCTACTGGTGATTCCGGCCTTGCTGTCCTATCTTGAGCAATTCAAGGAGTACTGGGCGGCCAGGGAGGCAACAGCGCCAGCGTAATGCCGACTGCCAGTTCGGTATGGGGGTGGGTCTGAAATCAACTGCAGAGCCTGCCGGGCGGCAGGCTCAGGTGTATTTGATAAAGATCTTGCGCACCTGCTCGATGGCATCGGCCGGGTCTTGCCCGGGTTCCATCAGGGTTTCCTCGATCAGGCAGGTCAGCATCATGCGGTAGGCCTTGTCCAGCGCACTGCGTGAGGCAGAGAACTGCTGGGCGATGGCTTCACAGGATTCGCCGCGCTTGATCATGGCCTGAATACCGCGAACCTGACCTTCGACACGCGCCAGCCGCATCAGCATGGATTTCTGTTGGGCAGCCTGGGTCTCGGTGAGTTCGTCTTGCTGGGCTGTAGCTGACATGGGCACTTGCCTATACGATTAAAGAAGAATTGACGGCAAGTGTATGCCGGTTTGCCGTCAGGGTTAAAGCCCGGACGCAGAAAGGGCGCCAAATGGCGCCCTTTTCACCGCAATCAGCGGGTTTTGGTCGATTCCAGTGTCTTGGTAATCGCCGCTACCGCAGAGCCGATGTTGCTCAGCTCTGCTGGCAGGATCATGGTGTTGTTGGTCTGTGCCAACTTGCCGAATTCATGCACGTATTGTTCAGCGACCCGCAGGCCTACCGCATCCTGACCACCTTCAGTATTGATTGCCAAAGCAACCCGGCGAATCCCTTCAGCAGTGGCTTCTGCAATCAGCTCGATCTCACGGGCCTTACCTTCAGCTTCGTTGATCTGACGCATCTTGTCGGCTTCGGACAGGTTGATGGTTTCCTGTTTCATACCTTCAGAGACGTTGATCTTGGCCTGACGCTCACCTTCCGACTGGGCAACCACAGCACGACGTTCCCGCTCGGCGCGCATCTGCTTCTCGAGCGCATCGAGGATAGTAGCCGGCAGTTCGATATCGGCGATCTCGTAACGCAATACCTTGACGCCCCAGGGCTTGGCCGCTTCGTCGAGCACTTCAACCACTTGCAGGTTGATCGACTCACGCTCTTCAAAGGTCTTGTCCAGATCGATTTTACCGATGACCGAACGCAGGGTGGTTTGTGCCAGTTGCATAGCGGCATAGGCATAGTCATGAATGCCATAACTGGCCTGCTTGGGGTCAACCACTTGCAGGTAGAGCACGCCATCTACCACGATCTGGATGTTGTCACGGGTGACACATGCCTGGCGTGGTACATCCATGGCGTTCTCTTTCAGCGTGTGCTTGTAGGCAATCTTGTCGACAAAAGGAATCAGCAGATGAAAGCCGGCTTCCAGAGTTTTTACGTACTTGCCCAGACGCTCGACCACATAGGCTGAACGCTGCGGCACGATCTGCGCCGTTTTCGCGATAGTAATGACGACCAGGACCAAAAAGGCCAAGGCAATCATGGTTGCAATATCCATGCATTAGCTCCGATTTTTACAGGGGTGTCAGGAAAGGTTTGTGGGTAATGTGCCGCTGACGGTCAGCACAATACCCCGGTGGCTGACGACCCAGGCGGGGTCACCGGCCTTTAGCGGGTCGCTGGATTCGGCATCCCATTTGGCGCCGCTGTGCGACACATGGCCAATGCCGTTGTTGAAATCGGTCAGGACTTTAACGCGTACGCCGACCAGGCCGCTGTCATCCTGGTCTCGCTGCGAGCGGTCGCTGGTTGCGCCTTTCATCCAGCGCTTGAAGCGTTTACGCAGGCCGAACAGGGCCCCGAGGCTGATCAGGGCGAAGAGGGTCAATTGCGCTGGCAGGGTTTCGATGACCCCGAACATGGTCAGCAGGCCTACGACCAGGGCGCCGATGCCGAAGAAGGCAGCAATCATGCCGGGGGCAAAGAACTCGGAAATCAACAGGATCAGGCCCAGCATCAGCCAGAACGGATAGCCAGTCATCAACACACTCCAGGGGGCAGCGGAAAAAACAATCGATGAAGATTAGCAGATTGTAACTGTGGTTGCCGGTTTGTCGTGTGTGTGGCTGTGACACAAGTACTGAATTACCGTTCATCGCATTTATCCGCTGAATGATATTGCGCCAGAGCCGGTGTCTTATCGGTCACAAAATAGCTTGTGGGTCAGTGCTGCTTTTATGGCGTCAATAGCTGTCGCTTTGGCCATGCACTATCTAGTCTAACTGCGCTCGGAGCCATCGCAGTCCCGGGCCTACAAAGACAACAACAAAGGATTCACATATGCGTCGTACTGCATGGTTGCCCGCAACCGTCGGGCTGGTTGCCGGTCTCGCGCTGACTACCCAGGCTCAGGCCTTCTGGTTCAGCTCCTCCGGTTACACACAAACCAAATACCCCATCCTGTTGACCCACGGCATGCTTGGCTTTGACAGCCTGCTCGGGGTCGATTACTGGTTCGGCATTCCCAGCGCCCTGCGCAAGGACGGTGCCACCGTCTATGTCACCGAAGTCAGCCAACTGGATACTTCGGAAGCCCGCGGTGAACAGCTGCTGGCCCAGGTCGAAGAAATTGTCGCCATCAGCGGCAAGCCCAAAGTCAACCTGATTGGGCATAGCCATGGTGGGCCGACCATACGTTATGTGGCGGCTGTGCGCCCGGACCTGGTCGCCTCGGCAACCAGCGTAGGTGCGCCACACAAGGGCTCGGCAGCAGCTGACTTTATCCGCAATGTGCCCGAAGGCTCGGCTGGTGAAGCCATGCTGGCGGGTATCGTCAATGGCCTGGGTGGTCTGATCAACTTCCTCTCCGGTAGCAGTTCAACCACGCCGCAGAATGCGCTGGGCACGCTTGAGTCGCTGAACTCCGTTGGTGCCGCGCAATTCAATGCGCGCTTCCCGCAGGGCCTGCCGACCACTGCCTGTGGTGAAGGTGCTTACGTGGTCAATGGCGTGCGTTATTACTCCTGGAGCGGCACTCGCCCGGTGACCAATGTGCTGGACCCCTCGGATGCATTGCTCGGCGCCACTTCCCTGACCTTTGGCTTTGAAGCCAATGACGGTCTGGTCGGTCGCTGCAGTTCACGCATGGGTATGGTGATTCGCGATAACTATCGCATGAACCATCTTGATGAGGTGAACCAGACCTTTGGTCTGACCAGCCTGTTCGAGACCAGCCCGGTCTCGGTCTATCGCCAGCACGCCAACCGGTTGAAGAACGCCGGTCTGTAACAATCCGCACTACCCGCCCCGGCAGCCTGCTGCCGGGGCAACAGGACTGACCCGTGAAAGCACTCGTTATCTATACCCCCTTCGTGCTCAGCGCCGTGCTCTTGATCGGTTGGCTGAGTAAAGACGATACCCCCGTCGAGCACGCATTCGCTACCGCACCATTGCCGGTTAACACGGCTGCCCCGTCCGCCCCGGCGGCCATGCTCGGGCGTCAGCCGGCCGTTCCGGAAGCTTTGCCGCCCTCGCTACGTGATACCGAGGTGGATGGCCAGCTGGAGGTGGATGCTCAGGGTAATCTGGTGATTACCGACCAGTTGCGCCATCTGTTCGATTACTTTCTGGCCACCGTGGGTGAGGTCAGCCAGGAGCAGGCCGAGGCGAAAATTCGTGCCTATCTGCAGCGCAACCTGGGCCAACCGGCGCAAAGCCAGGCGCTAGCCTTGCTTGACGATTACCTGAGTTATCTGCTGGCGGTGGTTGATCTGGAAACGGCGTATCCGCGGGCCGCTGACCTGAACGCCCTGCTGGCCCGCGAAGATGCGGTGCAGCGCTTGCGCGCCAGTATATTCAGTGCCGAGGCGCATGCGGCTTTTTTCGCCAAAGAAGAGCTTTACCACCGATTTACCCTGCAACGCATGCAGTTAACGCAGGATGCCACACTGACTGCCGATGAGCGTGGTGAACGTATCGAAGCTTTGCGTGATGGTTTGCCGGAAGAATTACAGGAGCTGCTGCTGCCACAATTGCATGCTGAGTTGCGCCAGCAGAGCCAGGTCTTGCTGGCTGAGGGTGGTAGTCCGGATCAACTACGCAGCTTGCGTATGGAGCTGGTAGGCCCGCGTGCTACCGAACGCCTTGAAGCGCTGGATGATCAGCGCGCGCAATGGCAGCAGCGGCTGGACAGCTTTGCCAGCGAGCGCGAGCAGATCATGCAGCATCCGGGGCTGGCCCCCAGTGACCAGGCCGCAATGCTGGATGACTTGTTGGCACGCAACTTTGCCGAGCACGAACAACTGCGCGTGCGTGCCTTGCTCGATATGCCATGACATTCTGCAACACCCTCGGCAGGTAGTTTGGGTTATTCCGGCGCATACTCACTAAACATTGAGTATGCGGAGGTGAGCATGCGTATTGACGAGTTCAAGAAAAAGTACGGCCTCGACAAAGAGTCTGACGAGGAAGACAAGGCCAGCAGCCTGGAAGGCAAGGCGCTACAGCGCGCCTTGCATCCGGATGCTCCCAAGGCGGGTACGCCACATGACTGGGAAGACTGGGAGCGCTACCAGAAAGCGCACGCCGACGACGATCAGACGGACGATGATGACAAGGGCTAGCTTGCCGAGCCTTGCCGCTGCGTTTGGTTTTGGCCTGGCCAGCCTGGCGGTGGCAGAGACCTACCAGCCGGCTGATATGCTTGATTGGGAGCGTCGCGATTTTGCCGGGCAAACCGACTACAGCCTGGTCGAGCGTGATGGTCAGGCCTGGTTGCAGGCGGACTGCGTTGACGGCGCCACGGCCCTCTATCTGCAGCAGCCGGTGGATTTGACGGAAACCCCTATCCTGCAGTGGCAGTGGGCAATCAAGGGTGTGTTCACGGATATTGATGAGCGCCGCAAGGCAGGCGACGATTACCCGGTGCGACTCTATGTGGTCAAGGACGGTGGCCTGCTGCGCTGGCGAACTCGGGCGGTGAATTATGTCTGGTCCAGCGCCCAGCCAGCGTCAAGCAGTTGGCCGAATGCCTTTGCCCGCCAGGCGCAGATGCTGGCGCTGCAAAGCGGCGGTAGCGGCGATTGGCAGGTCAGCCGGGAAGAGCGCAATGTGCGGGAGGATTTTCAGGCCCTGCATGGGGAAGAGGTCAAGCAGATTGACGGCCTGGCGATCATGACCGATTGCGATAACAGCGGTCAGCCCATCCAGGGCTGGTATGGGCCGATCCGCTGGTTGCCGACTACTTCGTCATCCACACCCCGTTGAGCTGGATATATTGCCCTCTGGGCGTGCGCTCGATGGCCTTCTTGCCGGCCCGTGCCTGGATATCACGAATATCCACACTGTGCTCATCAGCCAGACGCTGGTATTCCTGGCGCCGGGCTTCATTGATCAGGCGGGCAATCTCGCGCGCCTGCCCCACCGGGTTGACCACGCCCAGATAGCCATCAGGTTGCTCACCCAGATGGCCGGCCTCCTTGGCGGCAGGCAAGGCGTTCATCGCCTGGTTCAGGTTCATGGCCAGGGCCGGCAGGCTGAACAGCAAGACCAGCCAGAGGGCGCTGAAACGAATAATTGGATGCATATCGGGGCTCCTTAGAACAATCCACTGGATTCACTGAACAGGGAATCCAGCTCGCGGTCGATCTTGACCAGAATCTCGTG
Source organism: Pseudomonas sp. (assembly GCA_007117785.1). Lineage (GTDB taxonomy): Bacteria > Pseudomonadota > Gammaproteobacteria > Pseudomonadales > Pseudomonadaceae > Halopseudomonas. The sequence continues at coordinate 13,920 of SKFV01000213.1, read as the reverse complement.
CTGTATTTTCACATTCAGATTGATGTTGATCGGCTCGCTGGGTGCCGCCAGCTGTACCGTAGGGGTGCAGGCTGACAGCAGCCAGAGGCTGGTCATGAGTACCGCAATGCGACGCCATGGCATGAACCAGGCTCCTCCGTCTCAGGGGTTCTGGCGCTGAAGCAGGCGCTGTTGAACCCGTTTTTGAATAATGTCACTGACCTGTCCACTCAGTTGCAGGCTGGCCAGCAGCGCCGGAATGTCCTCTTCCAGCTGTATGTTCAGGTGCACCGGCCGCCCCTGTTGCAACGCCGGGTTGTTGCCTTCCAGACGCAACCCGAGCAACAGTGTGCCATCTTCATGATAGTCCAGCGTACTGCGCAGCAGTGTATAGCGGAAGTCATCCAGTGCTACTGCCAGTTCGCGCATGCCCGGGTTGCTGGCCGCCAGGGTACTGATGCGCTCCGAGCGGTACTGCAGATTACCACCCGGCTCACGTGCCTGAACCAGCCCACCACTAACGCTGAAACCACCTTCACGCAGGCGCAGCGGTAGCTGACCATCCAGAGTGCCGCCGCCAACCAGTCCTTCTGTAGGATAGACCTCAAGCAGACGACCCAGTTCAAAGCCGCTGAATTGCAGTGGCAGCAGTTGTTCGCTGCTGGCCAGGTCGATGGTGCCGGGTTCCAGCCAGACGCGCCCGCCCAATACCTGTAATTCGGCCTGGGCAATCTCGGCGCGACCACTCAGCAGGCCATCCAGACGGGTGCGGTAGTTGGCGCTGATCTGCAGGGGGCCAAGGGTCAGGCCATGCTCGATCTCGTTGATGCGTAGCTGCTGGCTATCGAGTTCGAGTTGCTCGCCACACAGCTGTACCTGCAGCGGCAGGCTCAGCTCACGGAAAATGCTGCGATCATAGATGCCATTGGCGCCACGCAGATGCAGTTGGCCACCCAGACTGTCGATGGCGCTGCTGCCCCGCAGGGCAAAGTCGCCGCTCAGGCGACCGGCAGAGAAGCTGAGCAGGGCCGGCCAGTCGGTCAAGCTGTCGGCCAGCGGGTTGCCTGCACGGAAAAACATTTCTTCCAGCTTGAGTTCGGCGCGCCAGTTGCCGTTGTTCGCTACATTCACGGTATTGTGCAGGCTCAGACCTGAGGTGTTGCCCGCCTGACCCTCAGCCGAGAGTGTGTTGTTCTGCCAGCGCAGCTGCCACTGGCCGTTCCAGCCTTGGGGTTTGAGCAGTGGATGTTCCAGCCGGCTGCTTTGCAGTGTGGCGCGGCTGTTCAGGCTCGGAGCGCTATCCGCTATCAGGGGCCAGACCAGGCGGTTATCAGCCAGGGTCAGTTGCAGATTGTTGGCGGCCAGCTCCAGCACGGTGTTTTCCAGTCGCTGCACGCGTAGATTGACGGCCTGTGCAGGGCGTAATTGGAGCTGCTGCGCATCTACTTGCCCGGCCAGCGCCGCGCCCTGTAGCTGTACGCCATCAAGCTGCCAGTCATCCAGCTGCAGACGGGCGAGATTGAAATCCAGCCCGCCTTGCTCAAAAATCAGATGCCATTCCGGCTCCAGGTCCAGTTGTATCTGGCTATTCCAAGCCAGTTGGCTGCGGCCATGGCTGCTTAGCGAGAGGTCGGCGGCCAGCGACTGTTGCCAGTCCAGAACTTGATCTTCGCGGGCACGCACGCGCACTTGCAGACTTTCAGGGCGCAGCCATTCCGGTAGTTCGGCCAGAGCCGGGTGCTGTAACTGATCCAGTTGAAAATCGGCCTGTAGTTGCGAGATTTGCCAGGCCTGTTCAAAGTGCGCCAGGCCCAGATGCGCCTCACCCTGCACCTGCGCGTAACCCGGCACCGGCCAGGGTTCGGGTAGCGATAGATCAGCCTGCAACGCCAGCTCGCCGCGCAGCAGATCGCCCAGCGTTTCCGGTGGCTGCTCACCCTGCCAGAAGCCGCTGGCATTGATGCGGGCCCCCTGCGGTAACTGGTCAACCGGCCAGCCGTCACGGTTCAGCCAGGGCGCCATGGCTGCCAGCAAGCCGCTGCTGTCCGGCCAGCCGGGTACCTGCAGGTTGGCACGCCATTGCCGGCCACGGTCACCGGACGCCAGGTCGACGCGGGCCAGCGCCTGGTTATTCAGGTCAACGGCGCTGTGCAGCTGGGTGTGCTCGCGCATATCCAGTTCGCTATGCCAGTGCAATTGCTCGCCGGCGTGCCGCACCAGCAGGTCCAGTTGCAGCTGCTCCGCCTCGGTTGTCAGGATAAAGTGACCGTGTAAGTGACAGCGCTGATTGGCGCAGGGCACATCCATGCTCAGCTGTTCAACGGCCAGTTGATCAGGCAGTTGCGCCAACCACTGACGTGTGTCCCGCAACGCGGCAAAGGGTAGGTCGAAGGGGTTGAAGGTCGGGCTGGCGCTGGCCTGGTCGTCGGTGTCGAGATATAACCAGAGCTGGGCCGCACTGGCCTGATGCAAGCGCCGCGCACGCCAGTCAGGCTGCAGTCGAAGTGCGTGGATGATCAGTTGCTGATAGCCGTCGTCATCCAACCGGGTCAGGCTGAGACGTTCGATATGCAGGCTACCGGCCTGCCAGTGCACGCCGGCGATGCCCAGATCATCAATGCCCTGCTGTTGCAGCCAGCGTTGTGCCTGCTGGGCGGCCAACAGGCCGAGCACCAGCAGGAGCAACAGGCCCCAGATAACGACTCTGAGCGTCAGCGCCCGGGAGCGGCGCATCAGCGAGAGGCCTGTTTAGCCGATACCGCCGAGGCAGAGGTATTTGATCTCGACATATTCATCGATTCCGTATTTTGAACCTTCGCGGCCCAGCCCTGAGGACTTCATGCCGCCAAAGGGCGCCACTTCGGTGGAGATCAGCCCGGTATTGATGCCGACCATACCGTATTCCAGTGCTTCAGCCACGCGGAATACCCGGTTCAGGTTGTTGGCATAAAAATAGGCCGCCAGCCCGAATTCGGTATCGTTGGCCTGGGCGACGACATCCGCTTCATCGGTGAAGCGGAACAACGGCGCCAGCGGGCCAAAAGTTTCTTCGCGGGCCACCTGCATACTGGCGTTGACCTCGCTGATCACCGTGGGTTCAAAGAAGTTGCCACCCAGGCTGTGCGGCTTGCCGCCAAGCAGCAATTTGGCACCCTTGTCGCTGGCATCCTTTAGATGCTGCTGCACCTTGGCCAGCGCCGCTGAGTTGATCAGTGGCCCGGTGGTGGTGCCCTCTTCCAGACCATTGCCAACCTGCAGTTTGCTTACCGCGGCACAGAGCTTGGCGGCAAAGGCATCGTAGACGGCATCCTGTACATAGATGCGGTTGGCGCAGACACAGGTTTGCCCGGCATTGCGGAATTTGGAAATCATGGCGCCTTCGACGGCAGCATCCAGGTCGGCGTCATCAAAGACGATAAAGGGTGCATTGCCGCCGAGTTCCAGCGAGAGTTTTTTCAGCGAGGGTGCGCACTGGCGCATCAACTGGCTACCCACGGCGGTTGAGCCGGTAAAGGACAGTTTGCGCACGATTGGATTGCTGCACAGCTCGTTGCCAATCTCGATGGCGCGCTCGGCGTCGGCAGGCAGTACGCTGAACAGGCCAGCCGGCAATCCGGCCTCTTCTGCCAGGGCGGCCAGGGCGAGCGCTGAATAGGGGGTCTGTGGCGCGGGCTTGACCACCATGGCACAGCCGGCGGCCAGCGCGGGTGCTGCCTTGCGGGTGATCATGGCCGCGGGGAAATTCCATGGCGTGATGGCGGCGGTAACACCAACCGGTTCTTTCTGCACCAGAATACGCTTGTCGGCCTGATGACCGGGAATGATGTCGCCGTAGACACGCTTGGCTTCTTCGGCAAACCATTCGATAAAGCTGGCGGCATAACCGATCTCGCCGCGCGCTTCGGCCAGTGGTTTGCCCTGCTCGGCGGTCATGATCAGCGCCAGGTCATCCTGATGGGCGAGCATCAGGGCATGCCAGCGGCGCAGAATAGTGCTGCGTTCCTTGGCACTGAGGGCGCGCCAGGCGGGCTGGGCTTTTTGCGCTGCGGCGATGGCGTCGCGGGCGTCGGCTGTGCTCATGTTGGGTACGCTGCCGAGGGCGCTGCCATCTGCCGGGTTGGCAATCTGGTAGCGCTGCTGGCTGCTTGCTTCGCACCAGTTACCGTTGATAAAGGCCTGTTGGCGGAAAAGGTCAGGGCGGGCAAGTTGCATCGGCAATCCTCATGACATGGGTGTCAGGCAAAAGACACGCAAATGTTTGATATTTCAAACATGCTAAGAAATGCCGAGGGGGGCTGCAAGGGAAACAGGGAATTAAATGGTGGGGTTGCTGACGCGGGTGCTCTTGAATGGCCTACGTGAAGCGAGTCACTGATTAAATCGGTTCTGTGCCTCAGTCTGGCTGTCGCTGACCGGTTCCGGACACGCCGTAAACCCCCTTCGGGACCGGCCAGCCGATCGTAGATCGACTGTCGTTCGGCTGCACACGAAGCAGTGCTTCGTAAACGTTTGCCTCACCCCTGTAGGCTCGTAGATGACCGCAGAAAATTGCTCCTGCATTTTCTGCGCTTCCGCCATCCCTGGCGGTCGCCTGGCATCTAACGGTCCGGAACCGGTCAGCGAAAGCCAAACTGCCAAGGTTTTGTGCAGTAAATAAGTGCTTCTCTGTCTATGGTAAAGAGCCTCTGAAAACGTTGGCGACGACTGCATGGATGCAGGAGTTAGGGCGAAGCAGGAGCCAGAGCCGAGGCAGGCTCAACAAGGCAGAAGCAGCCGAATAAGCGCAGTTTACTGTTGTAAATGAGCATTATGAGGCTGCTTTTAACGCAGTTGAGGCAACGCAGGTAGTTTTCAGTGGCTCTTTAGGCGACGTGGTCGCGCTCGAATAACGCACTGGGGCCGATACCATCCTGGCCATGCTCCAGCAGACCGGCGACGCGTTGCAGGCTGGCCAGCAACATCAGCTGTTCCCAGTCAGGCAGCTCGCTGAAGTTGTCGAGAAACTCACTGGGCAACAGGGCCGGTTCGGCCTGAATCGCCGCCAGCCCGGTCTCGGTCAGTGCCAAGTGCACTTTGCGCTTGTCGCTCTTGCTGCGAATGCGGTGCAGCAGATCGCGCTTTTCCAGCCGGTCGATAATGGTGCTCAGGGTGGCCTGGGAAACGCTGACCCGCTTGGCCAGGTCGCCTAGGGTGCCCTCGCCCATGGCCTTGATGCTGTGCAGGATCAACAGCTGGATCGGCGTCAGGCCACTGTTGCGGCCCAGCCGCTTGGCGTGAATTTCGCTGGCCCGCTGCAGGCGGCGCAGGGCCAGGTAAAGATCGTGCATCATATGCATGGTAAGCTCCGCAGTATGCCGACAAGGGCGGCACGCAATTACGTGAAGGCTAAATATTACAGTAGTAATTAGCTGTCATTAGTTTTGCTGCTTAAGCATGATCACCTGTGAAAGCGGGCTTTTTCCGCAGCTATATTAACCAAGCCTACAACATATTTACTTTTACATCAAAGTAAAATGCCGGGTTAATCCGAACGGGTATGGCCAGCGGCAACGAATGCCCCTTTATGGTATGAATCCTGCTGCTTTATTGGCTGAACCGCTCTGTAACAAGAATAGTGGCATATTGCAGCCGCTCAGGGTGGAGCATGCACTGATGCGGTGCCCTAACTGTTTATGAGGCACCGGGCAAGTGCGCCGCATGATCAGCCTGAGCAGGTGTCCTGATGTCGGTGGCCATGATTGACGTGTTGTGGGTTGTTCTCTGTGCTGGCCTGGTGTTCAACATGCAGCTGGGGTTTCTCTGCCTGGAATCCGGCCTGACCCGCAGCAAGAATGCGATCAATGTGGCCGTGAAGAACATGGCCGACCTCAGCGTGGCCATATCCCTCTACTGGTTGTTCGGCTTCGGCATCATGTTCGGTGCCAGTCAGGGCGGTTGGTTTGGCACGGGCTTTACCCTGCTGTCCTTTGACGATACCTGGCAAGCTGCCTTTTTCCTGTTTCAGGCCATGTTCTGTACCACCGCAGCGACCATTGTGTCCGGTGCGGCAGCCGAACGGATGCGCTTTGGCGGTTACCTGATTGTGACCGCAATTGCTGCCGGAGTGATCTATCCCTTTTTCGGGCACTGGGCCTGGGGCGGCGCCTTCAGTGAGGGTAATGGCTGGCTGGCTGAGCGAGGTTATATCGACTTCGCTGGCTCCATCGTGGTTCATGGTGTGGGTGGCTGGATTGCCCTGGCGGTGATTCTGGTACTCGGGCCGCGTCAGGGTCGCTTTGAACAGACCCGTGATGGTCGCAGCCTGCCCGGCTCTAACCTGCCCATGGCCATGTTGGGTGCGCTCTTGCTGTTGTTCGGCTGGTTTGGCTTTAACGGCGGCAGCACTTTTGCCTTTGATGGTCGTGTGCCGGGGATTATTGCCAATACGGTACTGGCGGCAATTGCCGGGATTCTTGGCGGTATGGGATTGTCCTGGTTACGTTGGCGGCATGTCGATCCGGTGTATCCGCTGAACGGACTGATTGCTGGCATGGTGGCGGTGACCGCCAGCGCCCATGTGGTCGATTCGGGTGCGGCCTTTCTGATCGGTCTGGTTGGCGGTGTGGTCATGTATCTGGCCGATCGGCTGCTGTATCGGTGGCGTATCGACGATGCGGTCAGCGCGGTGCCGGTGCATCTGGCCAGCGGTATCTGGGGCGTGCTGGCGCTCGCGGTGTTTGCCGATCTGGACATGCTGGGTACCGGGTTGAGCCGCTGGCAGCAGGCCGGTGTGCAGTTGGAGGCGGTACTGGTCTCCGGGCTCTGGGCCTTTGGCCTGACCTGGATATTGTTGTACTTGATCAATCGTATCTATCCCTTGCGGGTAACTCCCGAGGAGGAACAGGCCGGCCTGAACGTCTCCGAGCATGGCGCACGCACCGAGCTGATCGAACTGCTGGAGGCTATGGCCACCCACCAGCGTGATGGACAGTTTCGGCGGGAAGTGCCGGTGGAACCCTTTACCGAGGTCGGCCAGATCGCCAGCCAGTATAACAAGGTCATCCATGCGCTGAACCAGGCGGTGGGTCGAACCCAGGCCATTGTCCGTGACATTCGTGACGGCATCGTGACCTGCACGCCGGATGGGGTGTTGGCCAGCTGCAATCCGGGGGCCGAGCGCTTGCTCGGCTTGTCGTCGAAGGAGCTGGTTGGGCGCCCGTTACAGGAACTGGTGGCCGAACAGGGTTGGCAGGTCTTGCCGGTACCGGACAGTGGGCAGGAGAGCAAACAGGAAGTACTTTTCAGTCGTCATCCGCATGACCAGTTTGTAGCTGAGCTGACCGTCAGCCGCAGCGATGACAGCGAGCAGACGCTGACCTGTACATTACGCGATGTGACCGAGCGCCGGCGTATGGAGCAGCAGTTGTATCAGGAAAAAATGCTCGCCCAGGTGACTCTGGCCTCGATTGGTGACGGGGTAATTACCACCGGACCGGATGCGCGCATCCGCTATCTCAATCCCGTGGCCGAGCAGTTGACCGGTTGGCAGCAGGAGGCCGCCGTCGGTCGCCGGCTGGATGATGTCTATCAACTGGTGGATGAACTTTCCGGTGACCTCCTGGGCAACCCGGTGCGCCGTCTGTTGACCCGCTATCACAAGCATACGCAAACCCTGGATGGCAGTGCGGCCATGCTGCAGCGCAGTGATGGCGAGCAGGTACCGGTCCAGCATGCGGTAGCGCCGATCCGCAATGCCGAGGGGCATATTATTGGTGCTGTGCTAACGTTTCGTGATGTCACGGTTACACGAAGGCTGGCGCGTGAACTGTCGCACCAGGCAGCGCACGACACTCTGACCGGGCTGGCAAATCGGGCTGAATTCGAGCGGCAGGCCATGTTGTTGCTTGATCGCCCGGCACTGGAGCGCGGCGAGCACGTGCTCTGTTATATGGATCTGGATCAGTTCAAGATCGTCAATGATACCTGTGGCCACGCCGCCGGTGACGAGCTGCTGCGCCAGTTGACCAAGCTGTTCCAGACGCGGATACGCAATGCTGACGTGCTGGCACGGCTTGGCGGAGACGAGTTCGGACTCTTGTTGATGGGCTGCTCGCTGGAAGAGGCCCTGCCGGTGGCTGACGGCATTCGCGCATTGGTGGAAAGCTTTCGATTCAGTTGGCAAGGCAAGACTTTTGCGGTCGGCGTCAGTATTGGACTGGTTCAGCTGGACCATGACACCGAGAGCCTGGCCGCGCTGCTCAGTGCAGCAGATAGCGCCTGTTATGCAGCCAAGGACGGTGGTCGTAATCGACTGCATATCTTCAAGGATGATGATCAGGAACTGCAAAAAAGACGTGGCGAAATGCAGTGGGTGAGCCGTATTCGTCACGCCCTGGATGCTGACCGATTGCGTTTGTTCGTTCAGCCGATTGTGGCCTTGGAGGAGCAGGATGTACGCAAGAACTATGAGGTGCTGGTGCGCATGCTGGATGCTGATGGCAGTACCATTCCGCCAGGGGCCTTTATGCCGTCAGCCGAGCGCTACGATATGGCCACCGCGGTTGATACCTGGGTGGTGGGCAATTTCCTGGCCTGGCTGGGTGATTTCAATCGCCGTTATCCAGAGCAGTTGGGCAGCTATTCGATCAATCTGTCGGCGGCTTCCCTGAGTGAAGAAAGCTTTCTCGAGTATGTGATGGTGGCTATCGAGCGGCATCAGGTTCCAACCCGTGCGCTGTGCTTCGAAGTGACTGAAACCAGTGCAATCGCCAACCTGAACCGCGCAGTAGTGTTTATGCGCACTCTGAAGGATATTGGTTGCCAGTTTGCGCTGGATGACTTTGGCTCAGGCCTGTCGTCCTTTGGCTATCTGAAGAACTTGCCGGTGGATCTGGTCAAGATCGACGGCAGTTTCGTCAAGGAAATCGTGGTTGATCCCATTGCTCGTGCCATGGTCGGCTCGATCAATACCATTGCCCATGAGATGGGGCTGCGTACGGTGGCCGAATTTGTCGAAACTGCCGAGATTCTGGCTGTGCTGGTCGAGCTTGGGGTGGACTATGTGCAAGGCTATCACCTGGGTCATCCGCAACCGCTGAGTGAGCTGGATGGCGTGCGTCTGATGCCGCGCTAAAAGTCTGTTCAGGGCAGCACCAGGCGGAATTCGCCGCCACCCAACGGGCTGTCATTGCGCAGCTCGATAAACCCGTGTTCTTCGTTGCGCTGGTGCAACTTGGCAATCTGCTGACCGAAATACAGGCCCAGCCCGGTGCTGCCGGTACTCATGCGGATGCCGGCAGCATAGTTGGCTTGCTGTTCGATCATGGCCTCAGGGTAGCCGTCGCCGTCATCACAGATACTGATGACCAGTTGTTCGTTGGCCATCCAGGCGCGCAAGCTAATGGCGTGTCTGGCATAGCGAATCGAATTGTTGATCACATTGGCGACGACCGAACTGACAAGGTCATTGTCAAAAAAGCCCATCAGGCCATCTTCCTCGATCTGATAGTCCCCTTCGATATGGCGTGACCGCAGGATATCATCGTGGCGGGCCAACTGGTCCTGCAGAAAATCCTCGACATCGTAATAGCCGGGGTTCAAGGGCAGGCGATTGGTTTCCATCTTGTACAGCCCGAGCAGTTGCACCAGCATGCCGTGCAGACGCATGGACTCGTACTGGATAATGCCGCGTTCCGGTGCCTCGGACAGTTCCGGTGGCAAGCGTTCCAGCCAGGTGTCGTAGGTCTGCAGCATAAGCGCCATGGTGTTTTTCATGTCGTGCACGGTCGAGGCCATCACTGTGGCAAAGTCCATGCCTTCATCGTCTGAACCCGGGGTATGGCTCACGCAGCCTCCACGTGTTTGCACAATTTCAGATAGCGTTCGTAGCGGTTATCGCTGGGCGGAATACTGCGTACCTGCTGCAAGCAATTACGACACTCTTCCTTGAGCGCGTCATTCGGCTCACTGGCGATCAGGCGTAACAGGGATTGCGCGGTATTCAGCGCGAAGCTGATATTGCGCGGCTGCAGCTTCTGCGCCTGACGAAAAGCCTCCAGCGCTTCCGGGTAGGCTTTCTGTTGATAGTGTTGAATGCCCTGGCGATTCAGATCGGCTGCACGCTTGCTGGTATCCAGCAGTGCTGGATTATCGGTTTTGTCGGCAATCTGCTGCATGATGGCAGGGTCATCACCATACATTTCCGCACAGCTGGACAGCATCTGTTCGGCCTGCTCGGCCTGCCCCAGTGCGCGCAAATTGTCGGCGACTTCCAGCGCTGCCTGCGGGCTGAAAAAGGTGTCCAGCTGCGCCAGTTGACTCTGGGCCTTGTTCAGCAGGGCGCTGGCCTCTCCGCTTTTGCCGGTTTTTTGCAGGGCGCTGGCTTGCAGCAGATTGCTGCGCACTTGCAGTCCGGAGTCTTCCGACCAGGTTTGCTCCATTTCAGTCAGGGTCTGGCGCAGTTCCAGAGTGACTTTGGGGTCAGGATTCTCGTTGAGTTGGTCGTTCAGTGTGGCAGCCAGGTTGAGGTGGTTCTCGGCGCTGTGAAACACCGAGTTGCGGCCCAGCTCGACAGCTTGTCGCCAGGCTTTTAGCGCAGCGTCTCCATCCTGGTTCTGGCGTGCTACCGAGCCCAGCTCGACCTGGCGATGCAGCGCATGTGGGGAAATGCGCAGCCCTTGCTCCAGCCACTGCTGTACCTTGGGCAGATCTTTGCGATCACGATAAACCGCTGCAAGACCGTCATAGATCATTGGCAGCATGGGGAACTGGCGCACGCCTTGTTCCAGCAGGTTTTCCGCTTTATCCAGTTGTCCCATGCGGCGGTGGAGATCGGCTAGCGCCACCAGAGCCCAGGGCAGTGGCCGGTCGGCCATGATCGCGGTGAGCATTTTCTCCAGTGCCCGGTCCTGGCCCAGGGCTTCCAGCGCATTAGCCTGGTAGCGCAGGCACTGGGGCCGATATTTCGGCTGATCACGTATCACCAACTGGCAGGCTTCCACCACGGCTTGATGATCGCCCTTGTGAACGGCATCCAGCACCGGTTTGAGGGCCTTTTTGCGTTGCACCAGCTTGTCCAGTCGCTGCTGCAGGCTGGCGCGGTTGAAGGGCTTGGTCAGGTAGGCATCCGGCTCGCACTCAATCGCGCTCATGACCATGGCCTGGCTGGTTTCAGCGGTAACCATGACGAAGATGCAGTGCGGGGTCATCAGCTTGCGTTCGTGCAACTCTTCCAGCACCTGCTGACCGTTCTTGCCGACGCCCAGATTGTAGTCATGCAGGATGATGTCGTAACGTTTCAGGCGGCAGAGCTCAAGCGCTTCTTTGGCATTGGCTGCGGTATCGATATGCGAGACAGCCATCTGCTTCAGCATGTTTTTGACTGAAGTACGAAAGTCGGAAAAGTCATCAACAACCAGGAATTGGGATTTACTGTAGTCAATCATGCGCGTTTGGGCCTTACTCGGCGAAAAAGGGCTGGCGTAATACTGATGTAGTGTAGTCAATGTGCAGGATTCTGGATGATGCCGTATTGGCATCATTGTGGGTTGAAAGTGTTGTGACGGCAATGCATGCGCGCTGCTGGTGATCTTTTGCTGCAGTTGTTTTCAGGGTAACCAGATACTGAAGTTTCCACCGCCTGGTGGGGCACCGTTGCCCAAGCTGACGCGAGCGCTCTGCTGGTTGTCATGCAGGCGGGCAATCTGGCGGGTGAAATAGAGACCCAGGCCGGTACTGCCCGATCCCAGGCTGATGCTGCTGGCATCGGCCTTGAGCTCACCCAGCATATGCGCCGGGTAGCCCGGACCATCATCATTAACCTGTATCAGGGTACCGCCGGATTCATGCCGTGCGATGAGTCGTATCTGGCTATGGGCGAAGCGTTGGGCATTGCCGACGGCATTGTCCAGCGCGACTTCCAGCAGATTGCGGTCGAAATAGCCTTCCAGGTCCGGGTCGTCGAGTTGGAAATCAATGTTCAGGCCCCTGGCGGCTATGACGTCGGCATGGCGACTTATCTGATCCTCGAAGAACTCATCGAGCAGATGATAATCAGGGGTAAAGGCCAGCTGTGATTTCTCCAGTTTGTACAAGCCGAGTAGCTGCACGGTCATGCTTTGCAGATGCAGGGTTTCCTGTTCGATCAGGCTGCGCTCGGCGCGCTCGCGGTATTCCTCGGGGAGGTCGGCCAGCCAGGTAGTGTAGGCTTGCTGGATCACGCTCATGACGTTTTTCATGTCGTGAACAGTCGCAGCCATCAGGCTGGAAAAGTCGAAGCTATCGGGCTGTTTATCGCTCACCAGAGTTCCTCGGTATGTTGGTTAAGGTACTGATAGTCCCGGTAGCGGCTGTCAGCCAATGGCATGCGCTGCAAGGGTTGCAGGCAGTTGGCGAGGTCTTCGGCGCTGGTCACCCCGCGGCTGCGCAGTTGTACCAGCAATCTGGCCTCGGCCAGGGCGCGGGTGATATTGGCTGGCGCCAGTCGCTGGGCTGCAGAAAAATGTTCCCGTGCCTGGCTATGTTCACCCGAAAAATGTGCTGCTACGCCTTGCCGGCAGAGGTCTGCAGCTTGCGCATGCGCTGCCAGTGGGTAGTCTCCCTGTTCCGCTGCCAACCAGGCGCGTACCTGCCCATGATCACCATAGAAATCCAGCATCTGTTGCAGCAATGCAGCGCCCTGAACAGTGGCGCCGCGGCGGTTGAGCAGGCGACCCAGATACAGGCTGGTGAGTAGTTCTGGTACCTGCTCCTGGTCCAATACGGGTTGCGCCAGCGCAGCCCAATCGGTGTTGCTGTTGCTGGCCCCTGGCTTGAGGTCGGCGCGCAACAGGGCGCTGGCAGTTGGCAGGTAGGGGTGATTGCGCTGGGATTTATCCAGGTCATCCAGCAAGTTGTTGATTTCCTGAAGCAGCTTGCCATCTGCCGCACTATCGGCAGGCAGCAGGCTGAAGGCCAGTTGCAGTAGCCACTCGGGATTGAAGTTCACTGCGTGTCGGCCCAGGGTAACAGCCTGACGCAATGCTTTGGTGGCCACTGCCGGATGCCCGTTAAGCAGGGCGTGGCGGGCCAGACGAACCTGGCGGCTGAGCGTGTTGGGTGACAGTTTTACTCCGCGCAAAAGCCATTCTTCAGCGGCGTTGTAATCGCCCTGGTCACTGAACAGGCTGGCCATGCCGTCGAGCAGATCGGGCAGCATGGGGAATTGGCGGATTGCCGCCTGATAGAGCTTCTCGGCTTTCTTGTATTCACCTTGCTGGCGCCAGATCTCGGCCAGCAGCAGTGCGGCCCAGCCAACCAGACGTTCCTTGTTGATGCCTTCCAGCAAGTTTTCCAGGGTGGCAAATTCGCCTTGCCGGTAGAGCGCGGCGGCCATGTAGCGGCGACATTCGCTGCCAAGTCGCGGCGTCGTCTGCATAATGGCGTTGGCTGCTCGCAGCACGCCCGCGTGGTCTTCTTGTTGCACCGCATTGAGTACAGGCGCAAGTGCCTGCTTCTTCTTCACGATGCGATCGAGGCGCTGTTGCAGGGTGGCCCTGTTAAAGGGCTTGGTCAGGTAGCCATCGGGTTCGCATTCGAGCGCGGCCAGCACCATGGCCTGGGTATTTTCCGCGGTCACCATGACGAAAATGCTGTGCGGATTGAGCAGGCCCTCGGCATGCAGTTGCTCCAGCACCTGTTGCCCGTTCTTGCCGGCACCCAGGTTGTAATCGTGCAGAATGATGTCGTAGCGCTTTTTCCGACACAGTTCCAGCACTTCATCGCCGGTGGCAGCCGTATCAATATGCTGTACCGCGAGCAAGCGCAGTACACCCTTGATCGAGCTGCGAAACTCGGAAAAGTCGTCAACCACGAGGAAGCGTTTTTTGCTGTAATCAATCATCGGCTTGGGTGCCCGGTAGTTCTGTCATCTGACTACTGTAGCAAGGTTTGCCCGCCGGTTTTTTGATCTGGGTTCCGGTAGCT
>SKFV01000170.1 GCA_007117785.1 Pseudomonas sp. | reverse complement strand
GCTGCGGCCAACGCCTGGACTGTCGGCAGCTCGGCGAGAAAGCGCTGGTAATAGGGAATCACAGTGGCTACCTGGGTCTGCTGCAGCATGATTTCCGACAGCCAGACCCGGTAGGGGGTTTTGTTCTTTTGCCAGGGCAGGTCTTTGCGGCCGTGCTGGTCAAACCAGGCCAGCACGGCCGCGCTGAAGTCCGCCGCCGTCACCGGTTGAGCAGGCCACGAATGGCATCACGTACATCGGGCTGGCGCTCTTCCCCTTCTTCACCCTCGGCCGCATCACGGTCACGGGATCCGCCCAATCGCTCACTGATACGGTCTTCGATGCGACGTTGAGCTTCACGGCCAAGCAAGCGGGCAGCAATCTGGCCGACGCCTTCAGTATCGACACCACAGCTGCTGGCGGCATTATGCAGATACCCGCGGCAACGCAGCGGCCACTCGATGCCTACATAACGCTGGTTGATACGGCAGGCCGGATCGGGCATTTCCCGCGTGTCGCCTTCCAGAACCAGGCCAACGCGATAGTCCAGGCGTTGATCCGGCAGGTTGATATCGCCACGACCACGCGCCTCGATACCCGGCAGGGCCGCTCGCATATCACTGTTGCTGACCACACCATCGCGGATAGTGAAGCTGCCGGATAGCTGATTGAAAGGGGTGTCTTCAGCACCCAGCTGGTCGCTCAGGCTTTCCCGGTTGGCCAGGGCAATGGCCCGGCACAGCTGCTGTTCCAGGTTAATCCCCAGCAGCGCACCGTCAGCGACATCAAAGCGGGCACTGCCGTTCAGGGTGTTCATCCAGCGTTGCAGGCTGTTGCCCTGGGTGCGCAGTTCCGCCCGTGTATTCAGTCGGCCGCGTAACTGCTCAGGCATCTCATAACCACGCTGCAGTGCAAGCGCATCCATACCCTGCAGATTGGCATTGATGGTCATGCGCAACGGGGTTTGCCGGCTATCAATATCCGCCTTGAGGTCAAAACGCCCTTCAAACAGCTCACCCTCCAGCGTATTCACCTGTACCCGACCATTGCGGGCCACCACAGCAGCCTTGAAGGCATTGATGCTTTGCCCGGTCAACTGCACCTGGTCCAGTGTCAGCCGGCCATCCACATCCAGCTCGGCGAGCACATCCAGCGGCAATACCGGCTCGTCACTCCAGGGCTCGGGCGGTTGATCGGAACGGCTGCCACCGCGACCGGCAGAGCTGTCTGTACTGGCCGATTCAGCCGCCGGCGGCAGGTAATGATCCAGGTTAAGCTGGGTGCCGCGCAGGTCAAAGCGCAGCGCCTGGCGCTCGAAATCACTGATACCCAGGCTGCCACGCAATTCGGTGCCGTCCAGCTGCATGCGCAGCTCTTCAAGTAATAGACTGTTCGCACTGCCATTCAGCTTGGCAGCCATGGCAATGCGCTTCAGCGCATCAGGGTTGGCCGTTTCCGGCGCCTCCTGCCCCAGCGAGCGCAGCAGGGCACGACCATCGAACTCGGCGACATCAATACGCCCGCCCAGACGCACAGCCTCGGCCAGATTACTCGCGCGCAACTCACCGCTGGCGCGCAGGTCATTGATGGCCAGGCGCATCTGTTCGACCTCGAGAATATTGGCCGTGCCGTCGTACAGCGCGTCACCCTGCAGGCGCACGTCCACCGAACGGCCGGAGAAAGGCTCGCCGCTGGCTGTCAGTTGCAGGTCCAGCCCCTGTAGCTGATAACGCTGACGACCGGGGTCGAAGGTCACCACCGTCTCCAGGCCGATACGCGTGCGCAGCGCCGGCTCATCCAGCACCAGCAAGCCTTCCAGGTCCAGATCAAAGGGCTGCCCCGGGATCAGCGCGCCACTGGTCAGGTTGGCATCGCGAATGCTCAGCCGCTGGCCACTTTGTTCATCCTGATAATCGATCCGCGCGTTGGTGATGCGCACGCTTTCAACGGCAATATTGAAGTCGCCGCCATCACGCTCACGCTGGGCCCGCTCGCGCTCGGCAGCAGCGGCCTCCGGATCAGCCCCTTCAGCCTGGCTAAAGGCTTCCCAGTTGCCACGCCCCTGCTCATCCACCAGCAGGTTGAGCTGGAGACTGTCGACAATCACATCGCTCATGCGCAGTTGGCGGCGCAGCAGAGGCATCACCTCCACACCCAGGCCAAGGTTGCCGATCTGCGCCAGGGGTTGCTCCGGATCATCCAGCGGCGCCACGCCGACTTCACGCAGCTCGATACCCAGCCAGGGGAAGAGTGACCAGCCGATCTCACCGCCCAGGGTCAGCTCGACATTGGCCTGGTCCCGTGCAGCCTGCTGGATCTGTTCACGGTAATCATTGGGGTCAAACATCCGGGTCAGAAAGAACAACAACGCGGCCAGTAGCAGCACTATGGCCAACACCACCAGACCCAACACCTTGGCAAGTGACTTCATGCAATCTCCTTGAATACCCGACGCCAAAGGGCATCTATCATGCAGTTAACCATAGCAACGGTGATGCAATTAGGGAAAGACTGATTAAACCGACTCAGTGTTTCAGCTTGATTGGCCCAGGCTATGCATCCGTTGTCATTGAGACAGCGAGGCCCCCTGCACAAGTTCCCTGACCTGTTCAGCCAATGCCAGGCTGGCGGTCAGGCCGGGCGATTCAATCCCGTACAGGTTGATCAACCCGGGCAGTCCCAGGGCGCGGCCATCCTGCAACTGAAAATCCGCCACGGGCTCACCGGGGCCGCTCAGCTTGGCGCGAATACCCGCATAGGCTGGCGTCAGCCGCTCTGGCTGACAGTCGGGCCAGTAACGCTGGATGGCATGGGCAAAGTCATCACGCAACTGCGCATCCACCTGATAATCCAGCTGATCGAGATAACGCACATCCGGCCCGAAACGCAGCTGACCGGCCATATCCAGCGTGGCGTGTACACCCAGGCCGGCAGTATTGGCCTCCGGCATGGGGTAAATCAGGTGACTAAACGGCGACTGCCCTTGATAGGCAAAATAGCGCCCCTGGCACCAGTAAAGTGGCGGAATGCTGGCCGGCGGCAGCCCCGCAATGGACTGCGACAGTTGCTGGGCAAAGAGACCACCACTATTGATCAGCCACTGGCAACTCAGTTCAAAGGCTTCGCCGGCACTCTGTCCGCAAAGCTGGAACTGCTGCCCAATGCGAGCAACCCGCTCAACCCGGGTATGCAGCTGCAGCGCACCGCCACCCTGCTGCAATTGTGCTTCAAAGGATTGCAGCAGGGCATGGCTGTCGACAATACCGGTCAGCGGCGAATACAGCGCCGCCACACCACGCACAGCCGGTTCGCGGGCATGCAGTTGCGCGGCACTCAGCTGTTGCAGCTCAACGCCATTGGCCGCGGCATTGGCGTGCAAGCGCGCCAATGCCGGCAGCTCCTCAGTACTGACCGCAACCAGCAACTTGCCCAGCGCCCGGTGCGGCACCTGATAGGCGG
Organism: Pseudomonas sp.; assembly: GCA_007117785.1. Lineage (GTDB taxonomy): Bacteria > Pseudomonadota > Gammaproteobacteria > Pseudomonadales > Pseudomonadaceae > Halopseudomonas. The sequence goes on along the minus strand of SKFV01000170.1, from coordinate 3,916 downwards.
CGCACCAGGCATACAGCAGATCACGGCCACGCCGGCAGGCCTGCGCCTTGAGCGAGCCCGGCGGGTAATAGAGGCCGGCATGAATCACTTCACTGTTGCGACTGGAGGCATGCTGGCCCGCCCAGGCTTCCTGCTCCAGCACCAGCACCTCGTGCCCCGCTTGTGCCAGCCTGGCGGCTATGGCCAGGCCAACAGCCCCGGCGCCAACCACAACAATTTCAACATCTGCCACCGCAACCCCCTTGCTTCTGGCCCTCGACCCCCGGCTGCACGTATAATGCACGCCCTCGTCAGAAATTTCAGTGGAGAACAGCCATGGCCGAGCGCAAGGCCAGCGTCGAACGCAATACTCTGGAAACCAAGATCAAGGTTGATATCAACCTGGATGGTACCGGCAAGGCCGATTTTGACATCGGTGTGCCTTTCCTCGAGCACATGCTGGATCAGATCGCCCGTCACGGGTTGATCGATATGCACATCCACTGCCGCGGCGACCTGCACATTGACGACCACCACACGGTGGAAGATGTCGGCATCACCCTGGGCCAGGCCTTTGCCAAGGCGGTGGGCGACAAGAAAGGTATCCGTCGTTACGGCCACAGCTATGTGCCGCTGGACGAAGCCCTGTCACGCGTGGTGATCGACTTCTCCGGCCGCCCCGGCCTGCATATGGATGTCCCCTACACCCGCGCCAGCGTCGGTGGCTTTGATGTCGACCTGTTCATGGAGTTCTTCCAGGGCTTCGTCAACCACTCGCAGACCACCTTGCACATCGACAATCTGAAGGGTGTGAACACCCACCACCAGATTGAAACCGTGTTCAAGGCCTTCGGTCGTGCACTGCGCATGGCACTGGAAGTCGACCCACGTATGGGCGATATGATGCCATCGACCAAGGGCTGCCTGTAATCCATGAGCAATAATGTAGCCGTTATCGACTATGGCATGGGCAACCTGCACTCGGTAGCCAAGGCCCTTGAACATGTTGGCGCCCTGCGCGTTGAAGTCACCAGCGACCCGGCGACCATTCTGGCTGCCGATCGCGTGGTGCTGCCTGGTGTCGGTGCCATTCGCGACTGCGTCAGTGAACTGCGCCAGCTGGAATTGGATCAGACCGTGCTCGGCCTGGTAGGCGAACTGCCCTTGCTTGGCGTGTGTGTCGGCATGCAGATGCTGTTTGAACACAGTGAAGAGAACAACGGTGTTGATACCCTGGGTTTGTTTCCCGGCAAGGTGCGGTTTTTTGGCAATGAGCTGCAGGAAACTGATGGCAGCCGACTGAAAGTGCCGCACATGGGCTGGAACCAGGTGACCCAGACCATCGACCACCCGATCTGGCACCGCATTGAGCAGGACGCGCGCTTCTACTTCGTGCACAGCTACTACGCCAGCCCGGAAAAAAGCGGTCAGGTTGCCGGGCGTTGTCATTACGGTGTGGACTTTGCCGCCGCGATGATCCGTGACAATGTGTTCGCCACCCAGTTTCACCCGGAAAAAAGCCATACCAGCGGCCTGCAGTTGCTGCGCAACTTTCTTGCCTGGGATGGACGCTGGTAAACCCCGAATAATCAAGGAACTCATGCCATGTTGATCATTCCCGCTATCGACCTGAAAGATGGCGCTTGCGTGCGCCTGCGTCAGGGCCTGATGGACGATGCCACCGTGTTTTCCGATGACCCGGTCGCCATGGCGGCCAAATGGGTTGAGGCCGGCTGCCGTCGCCTGCACCTGGTTGACCTCAATGGCGCCTTTGAAGGCAAGCCGGTCAACGGTGACGCCGTTACCGCCATTGCCAAACGCTACCCGGAACTGCCGATCCAGATTGGCGGCGGTATCCGTTCGCTCGACACCATCGAGGAATACGTCAGGGCCGGGGTCAGCTATGTGATTATCGGCACCAAGGCAGTCAAGCAGCCCGAATTTGTCGGTGAAGCCTGCCGCGCCTTTCCCGGCAAGGTGATTGTCGGCCTGGATGCCAAAGACGGTTTCGTGGCCACCGATGGCTGGGCCGAAGTCAGCACCATCCAGGTCATTGACCTGGCCAGGCGCTTTGAGGCCGACGGCGTATCGGCCATCGTCTACACCGACATTGCCAAAGACGGCATGATGCAGGGCTGCAACGTTGAAGCCACCGCTGCATTGGCGAATGCCACCAGCATCCCGGTGATTGCTTCCGGCGGCATTCACCATATCGGTGATATTCAGACTCTGCTCGACGCCAGCGCCCCCGGCATCATGGGCGCCATTACCGGCCGTGCCATCTATGAAGGCACGCTGGATGTAGCTGAGGCGCAGGCACTGTGTGATCGGGTGCGTGGCTGAGCTGACTGAGCAGCCCCAACACCGTCATTGCGAGCCGTTGACGCACCTCGCAATGACGGTGCTCTGCCTGTCGGTTAATGGCAAAACAACAGACTTTTGAACTCGGAGAACTGACATGCCTCTGGCCAAACGCATTATCCCCTGCCTCGACGTCGATAATGGTCGTGTGGTGAAAGGGGTCAAGTTCGAGAATATCCGTGATGCCGGTGATCCAGTCGAAGTCGCGCGTCGTTATAACGAGCAGGGTGCCGACGAGATCACTTTCCTCGATATTACTGCCAGCCATCAGGAGCGCGACACCACCCTGCATACGGTAGAGCGCATGGCCAGTGAGGTGTTTATCCCGCTGACGGTAGGCGGTGGCGTGCGTACCGTCAGTGACATTCGCAATCTGTTGAACGCAGGTGCCGACAAGGTCTCGATCAATACCGCTGCGGTATTCAACCCGGAATTCGTCGGCGAAGCCGCTGACCGCTTCGGCTCACAGTGCATTGTGGTGGCGATTGACGCCAAGCGGGTTTCCGCCCCGGGTGAGCCCGAGCGCTGGGAAATCTTCACCCACGGCGGGCGCAAGCCGACCGGCCTGGATGCCGTGGTCTGGGCAAAGAAAATGGAAGATCTCGGTGCCGGTGAAATCCTGCTGACCAGCATGGATCAGGACGGGGTAAAAAGCGGTTATGACCTGGGCGTAACCCGCGCGATCAGCGATACCCTGCATATCCCGGTGATCGCCTCTGGCGGTGTTGGCAACCTGCAACATCTGGCCGATGGCGTGCTGCAGGGCGGCGCCGATGCTGTGCTGGCTGCGAGTATTTTCCATTTCGGCGAATACAGCATTGCCGAAGCCAAGAGCTATATGGCCGAACGCGGCATAGAAATGCGCCTCTAACTCAGCAAACCTCTGGGTCGCCATGACCTTAGGTCTCACGACGACGCCCAGCAAGGACTGACACCTGTCAGTAAGTCAGCAGTTCGGTTACCGACACCAGGGTTACCCCTTCGCGAGCAGCCAATTCAGGCAAGGCCTGCTCAAGAAAGGTCAGCGTCTCCCGGTACGGGTGGCCGATGACGATGGCCTGACCTTCCGTCCGCGCCAACTCCATTGCTACGGCAAAGGCGCGCGCAATCGCCTCGGTATCCCGCTCATGATCGAGAAATACCTGCCGTGAGGCATGTGGCACACCGGCTGCCGCCGCTGCAAAAGCGGCCTCGGTAGCGGCAGTAGTGCGGGTATCAAGAAAGAACAACTGCTTGCGCTGCACGACGGCCATCACCTTATCCATGGCTGCCCGGTCTGCCGTCAGCAGGCTGCCCATATGGTTATTGATGCCGGCAACACCGGGAAGCCTGGTGAGGTTGCTGCGCAGAATCGCCGCATAATCTTCGTGCGGGGTTTGCTGATACAGGCCACCGGGCCCAATCGGCAGACCGGAACCGTTTTCCATGGGTTGATGGAGCATTACGGTATGCCCGGCCTGGCTGGCTTCACGCGCCAGGCGCTCGGCAAACGTGGTCTGCGGCAAAAAGGCCAGTGCAATCGGGCCTGGCAGATCAATCACGCGCCGGCCATGGCTGTAACTGTGGCCAAGATCAT
>SKFV01000095.1 GCA_007117785.1 Pseudomonas sp. | reverse complement strand
TATCATGCTCTAAGAGTTGGCACTGATAAAAGCCCCCATGCGACTGCTCGCTGGGGGCTTTTTTGTGCCTGCCGGCGCTACTAAATGTGCGTGCTTTCGCTAATCGGCTGAGCTCAGCATCTTGAATTGCTTTGTGTTTTTGCATTTTTTTCGGGAAAGGGATGGTAGTCGGTTGACCTGTGGCGGTTAGTGTTACATTATTACATCCGCTTTGAGTCTCACATAATCAATCTAAAGGCATTTTCGATGAAATTTTTCCCTGCACCACTGGCGGCGGCTGTCGCTGCAATTGTTTTCAGTTCCCCTATGGTCAGCGCCGAGACCCGTCAGAGTTCTGCATACAATGTCGATGTGGATATCTCCCTGATTCTGGAAGGGGTTTATTACAACCGCATCTCCAAGGGCAACGAAGATCCGGCCGGTTTCAGCAGCGGTCACGGTCACAGTCATGGCCACAGCCATGGTCATGGCGGCCACAGCCACGGCTTCGACAATGGTTTCAACATGGGCCACTCCGAACTGGGCATCCAGGCGCGCTTGGGTGACTTTATGGACGGCACTCTGATCATTGGTTTTGATGACAGCGACTTCGAGGTTGAAGAAGCCTACCTGACCACCCGCTCACTGCCGGCTGGCCTTCAGATCAAGGCAGGTAAGTTCCTGTCGGATATTGGTTACATCAACAACCGTCACAGTCATGACTGGGATTTTGTTGATCGCCCGCTGGTCAATGAATACCTGTTTGGTGATCATGGCTTGCAAGAGAAGGGGGTGCAGGTAAGTTGGTTGGCTCCGACTGCTACTTATACCCGGCTGGGTATCGAGCTCTTGCAGGGTGAAACGTCTGGCGTTGCCAACTACGAAGGTGGCGCAAGTGACTTGAACGGCACCAGCCGCATCCTGTCTGACGCCTCTGGCCCGCGCCTGATTACCGGCTTCGCCAAATTTGCACCTGAGATGGGTGCCAATCACGCCAGCCAGTTTGGCGTGTCCTATGGCTATGCCCGCACTTATCAGGAAACCGATGAGCACTCGACCCGTTTTGAAGACTGGGATGGCAATGCCTGGTTTGCCGGTGTGGATGCGGTCTACAAGTATGACGCGGGCCAAAGCTATGGTCACGGCAACTGGCGCCTGAGCGGTGAGTATTTCTACCGTGAAATCGATGTTGATCGTCGTGATGTTAACTTCGCGGCGGATGGTAACGGTCCGGTCGGCTTTGTTCGCAACGAGGAGTCGTTCAAGAACAAACAGGATGGTATGTACATTCAGGGCGTTTACGGCATTGCCCCGCGTTGGGAAACCGGTCTGCGTGCTGAAGCCCTGGGTATGACCAACAAGATCGGTCGTGGCAATGGTCAAACCCTGGACACCTCTTACCGCTACGGTGCCCAGTTGACCTTCCGCCCGATCGAGCCGGTCTTCCTGCGTGCCCAGCTGAACCGTACCAACTTCGCCGAAGGCAGCCATGGTCGTGATAGCGGCCTGGAGTTCATGTTGCAGGTCAACGTGGCTCTGGGTTCGCACAGCGCCCATACGTTCTGATGGCAAAAGCGGACATGGATGTCCGCCGTGTTTCTTTCAGCGGTGCCCACACCTCCGTGTTGGCACCGATTTTTTTATCTAACGGGAGAGCGCAATGCGATATCTGTTGAACCCCCTGAATCTATTACCGAAAATATGCATTTTGCTGCTTGGCGTTCTGCTGGCTTTGCCGGCTGCTGCGCAAATGCGTGTAGTGGCTACCACACCCAGCCTGGGCGTGCTGGCTGCGGAGATCGGCGGTGACCAGGTCAGCGTCCGTGTTCTGGCGCCGGCTGATCGTGATGTGCACTATCTGGATGCGCGCCCTAGCTATATGGCGGCCATGCGCCGTGCTGATCTGCTGCTGGAGGTGGGTGCCGGGCTGGAAGAGGGCTGGTTGCCCGCTGCCTTGCGCGGTGCTGCCAACCCCACCATCAATGAGGGTCGTCCTGGGCATTTCCGGGCGGCGGATTTTATCGAGCTGCGAGAATCTATTACGGTCAGTGGGCCAAACATGGGTCATGTGCATGCCGAAGGCAATCCGCATTTCACTATCGATCCGTTACGCATGGCGCAGTTGGGCAAGGTGTTTGCTGAGCGCTTGGGACAGTTGCAGCCGGAGCATGCAGGCAACTTTGCTCGTGCGGCTGAGGACCTGGCGCAGCGGCTGGAGCAGCGTGCCGCTGAGCTGGCGGCACAGGTTGAGCCTGGCCAACGTTATGTTTCTTACCATGAAGACCTCGACTACCTCAGTGAATGGCTGCCGGTCGAGATTGTGGGCTACCTGGAGCCGGTCCCCGGCATTCCGCCGACCGCCAGACATTTGCGGGAGTTGAGCGAAAGCTTGCGGGGCACGCAAGGGCGTGTACTCTATGCGGTGTTTCAGCCGGCACGTGGCGCCAATTACCTGCGTGATCAGATCAACTGGTCTGGCCACCCGTTACCCCTTGAGCCGGCCGAAGCCACCCTGGACAGTTATCTGGAGCTGATGGCGCAATGGGCAGGTGCATTTGCTGATAGCCAATAATGATGCTGATGGCGCAGTGCTGCTGCGTTGTACGGCGCTGACCATCGGTTTTCAGCGGCCCTTGATCGGGCCGCTGAACCTTTCCTTGCAGGTTGGTGAGCGCCTGTTGCTCACTGGCCCCAACGGTAGTGGCAAATCACTGTTGTTGTGTGCGTTGACCGGTAGTGCGCGGATTTTTTCCGGGCAGCTGGCAATCGAGTCAGCGGCCTTGGCTTACCTGGCTCAGGAACACCCGCGGCCATCTCCCTGGCCCTTGAGCGGGCATGACTGGTTTGCTGCCATGCGAACGAAAGCGCCCACTTTGCCGGCAATACAAGCTCTGCTAACCCAGCGGCTGGATCGCCTTAGTGGCGGTCAGTGGCAATTACTGCGCTTGGCGGCCGTCTTGAGCAGTGCTCAAGACAGTGTCGGGAATCCATTGATTCTGCTTGATGAGCCATCCAATCATCTGGATGCGGAAGTGCGTGCTACTGCGGTACAGCTGATCCGTGAACTGCCGCATGCGTGCACCTTGCTGCTGACCAGTCACGATCAGGAATTCATTCGCGAGCTGGGCTGGTCGCCCACACCCATGGAGCAACTGCTTGAGCATGCATGATTGGCTGTTGTTGCCACTTCTCAATGGCGTGTTGATGACGGCCTTGCTGGGGTTGGCTGGTGTTGGCCTGTTGCTGCGCGGCTCGGTCTGGCAGGTGTTTGCAGTCAGTCAATGGGCTGCGGTGGGCGGCGTTATTGCTTCTGTGATGCTGGTGCCGGTTTTACTGCCGGCATTGGTGTTGGCGGGGCTGGCGTTGGCGATCCAGCGTCATTGGCAGGATGCTGAACGGCTATCGCTGACGCTGTTTCTGGCAGGGCTGGCAGTCGTTACCCTGCTGGCCGCCAATCTGTCCCAGGCCAGCCTGGCTGCTGCGCGCTGGGTCGACGGACAGCTGTACTTTACCGGCAGCCGGGAACTGCTCTGGATTGCTTTGCTGGCTGTGCTTTCAGTGGTCTTGTTACCGGTATTGCGGCGGGTCTGGCTGCATGCGCAGCGCCAGCCAGATATCAGCGGGCAGCCCGGGCCAGGGCTGGTCTGGCGAGCTATCGAGTTGGCCTGGCTGGTATTAATAATTGTTGTCGGCGCCCAGGCACTGGGTGTTCCTGGTGCCATGGCCACCTTGCTGTTGCCAGCATGGGCAGCGGCACGCATGGCAAAGAATCTCACTGGCTTGCTGGTCTGGACCCAGTTGCTCGCGCAGTTGGGTTTTGTTGTTGCCTGGGTGCTCAGCCTGTCCCTGGACCAGCCCTTTGCCCCGGTGCTGGTATTGATTCAGCTACTCCTGTTGTTGCTGTTGATCGCTGCAAGCCGTCTGCAGTTGAGGCGCTAGCTCGCTCTTGAGCGACTAAATTGCCATCCACATGGCATAGGGGATGGGGTATGCTGCGCCTTGTTCTGAAAGAGGAGTTGCAGCGTGTCCGATTATGATTTTGATCTCTTTGTCATTGGTGCCGGTTCCGGTGGTGTACGCACCAGCCGCATAGCTGCCGGGTATGGTGCTCGGGTGGCAGTGGCTGAAGATCTGTACTTGGGCGGCACCTGCGTTAACGTCGGTTGCGTACCGAAAAAGCTCTTTGCCTACGCGGCTCATTTTGCTGAGGATATGGCTGATGCGGCCGGTTATGGTTGGGACCTGGAGGCCCCTGGCTTTACCTGGCAACGCCTGCGTGACAGCAAGACGTCTGAAATCCAGCGCTTGAACGGTATTTACCGCACCATGCTCACCGGCGCCGGGGTAACCTTGATTGATGGCCGCGCGCGCTTTGTGGACTCACATAGGGTAGCGGTGGGCGATAAAACCTATACGGCTGAGCGTATTGTCATTGCCACCGGTGGCTGGCCCTTCATTCCGGACTTCCCTGGCCGCGAGCACGCGATCAGCTCCAATGAGGTGTTCTACCTCGATGAACTGCCCAAGCGGACTCTGGTGGTCGGTGGTGGTTATATCGCGATCGAGTTCGCCAGTATCTTTCATGGCCTGGGTTGCGAGTCGACCTTGCTGTACCGCGGCGACCTGTTTTTGCGTGGCTTTGATCGTGAAGTGCGCGAGCACGTGGCCGAGACCCTGCGTAACAAGGGCACTGATTTACGTTTTGACAGTGATGTAGCCCGCATTGATCAGCAGCCTGATGGCGGCTACCGGGTTACCCTCAAGGATGACCAGGTCATCGAGACTGATCTGGTGCTGTATGCCACGGGTCGAAAGCCGAAGCTGGACGGCCTGGGTCTGGAAAATACCCGTGTGCAACTGGATGACAAAGGCTTTGTTGGCGTGGATGCGGACTACCAGACCAGCGATCCGGCCATTTATGCCATTGGCGATGTCACCGATACCCTGCAACTGACGCCGGTTGCCCTGGCCGAAGGTATGGCCCTGGCGCGCCGCCTGTTCGGGCCGCAGGACTACGTGCCGGTTGATTATGCCGACATTCCCACCGCGGTTTTCTGTATCCCCAATATCGCCACCCTGGGTCTGAGTGAAGAACAAGCACGCGAGCAGGGTTATAAGCTCAAGGTATTTGTCAGCCGCTTCCGCCCGATGCGCAACATACTGGCCGGCAGGGACGAGCAAAGCCTGATGAAGCTGATTGTCGATCAGGTAACCGACAAGATTCTGGGTATTCATCTGGTCGGTCCTGAAGCTGGCGAAATGCTCCAGGGTCTGGCCGTGGCAGTGAAAGCGGGTGCCACCAAGGCGCAGTTTGATGCCACCCTGGGCATACACCCGACAGCTGCAGAAGAATTCGTCACCATGCGTATGCCGGTTCGAGTTGATTGATATGAGTTGGCTGTATGCGCTTGATTTATTTGGTGTTGCGGTCTTTGCTATTACCGGCGCGCTGATGGCTGGACGCAAGTCGATGGATCTGTTCGGGGTGATGGTGATTGCCATTATCACCGCCCTGGGCGGTGGGACGCTGCGCGATGTCATCCTGAATAATTACCCGGTGGTATGGATTCGCAATGATCTCTATATCCTGGTTGCCGTGCTGGCTGCTATTGGTACAGTCGTTTGGGTGCGGCTGACCCGGCCGATCCACGAGACCGGCTTGTTGGTTGCCGATGCGCTGGGGCTGGCGGTGTTCACCGTCATTGGTACGCAGGTTGCCATGCAGCAAGGCGTTCCGGTCAGCGCAGCGGTAATTATGGGGGTGATGACAGGGGTCGCCGGTGGGGTGATGCGCGACATTATCTGCAATGAGATACCGCTGATTTTCCACAAGGAAATCTATGCCACCGCCTGCATTGCCGGATCAGTGACCTATATCCTGCTGCATCAGTTGAACTTACCAGCCAATCAGGATGTGAAGCTGGCGATTGCCGTGGTCCTGATCATTCGCCTGGCTGCCATTCGCTGGCACCTGGGGTTGCCGCGGTTCCATTTGCTGGACCGCGACCGCCCATCGGAGTAAACGCATTCAATGATGGTGATGATGCCCGTGGTCGTCATCACTGTCGTGGCCAGAATGGCCGCCGCCGTTATCCTCAACGTGCACTTCAACTTCAACCTCGCCAGCGTTAGCAAAGGTCAGGGTCATCGGGAAGCTGGTTCCGGCGTCCAGTGATTGCTGCAGGTTGAATAACATGACGTGGTAGCCGCCCGGTTTGAACTCAACCTGCTCGCCGGCAGCAATGTCGACTTGCGGCATCTCGCGCATCTTCATCAGGCCGTCTTCATGCACATGCTCATGCAGTTCGGTATACCCGGCTGCCGGTGTACTTGCACCCAGCAGGGTATCTGCGCGCTCACCATCATTACGGATGGTCAGGTAGGTAGCGCCGGTGGTGGCAGTCGGCGGCATTGCGCGTGACCAGGGGTGGTCGATAAAGATGTCGCTGTGCTGGTACTCATGAGCCAAGAGTGGTTGGCTCAGCAGGGCAGTGGTCGCCAAAGCGGCGGCAAGCAGGTGGCGCATGGGTATTCCTCTTGTTGTCAGTTTCAGGCAGTGTAGCCTTATTCCAGGCGCACGCGATAGACCTCGGCCAGCGAGATCACGCCCTGACGGGCCAGGGCCAGAGCGCCCTGGGTCAGTGGACGCATGCCATCCTGTACCGCCTGTTCTTCAATGATCTGGGCCGCAACGTTGGGCTGGATAAGACGACGCAGACTGGGTGTGACTTCAAGCAGCTCATAGACCGCGATACGTCCCGAGAAACCCCTGCCGTTGCATTGCTCACAACCCGCACCGACCTTGAAGGTCTCTGAGTGATCCAGACCCAGTGCGCCGAGCACATGATCAGGCACTTTTTCGGTGGTCAGGCAATGTGTGCAATTACGGCGCGCGAGGCGCTGGGCCAGAATACCGATCAGGGTGGCATTGACCAGATAGGGCGCAATGCCGATTTCCAGCAGTCGGGTAATGGAGCTGGCCGCACTGTTGGTGTGCAGCGTGCTTAACACCAGGTGCCCGGTCAACGCGCTCTCACTGGCCATGACCGCAGTTTCCTGGTCGCGGATCTCGCCAACCATGATGACATCCGGGTCGTGACGCAAAATGTGGCGCAGGGCGCGGGCAAAGGTGTACCCAATCCCCGAGCGTACCTGAATCTGGCGAATACCCTCTATCTGGTACTCGACCGGATCTTCCACCGTAATGATATTGACCCCGGTATTGCGGATGTCGTTGATGGCCGCATAGAGAGTGGTACTTTTACCCGAACCGGTCGGGCCGGTCACCAGCAGAATACCCTGATTGAGACTGACCAGACGGCGGAAGCGGGCCGCATCCTGTTCGGAAAAACCCAGGTCTTCGAGTTTCTTCATGCTCTGGTTGGTATCCAG